>ONMG01000175.1 GCA_900318855.1 uncultured Prevotella sp. | reverse complement strand
GCGCCCCAGGATTTCTTTGGCCCGGGCCACACACAAGGCCACAGCCATGGGCTCAGTGCAGCCCACTGCGGGCACCACCTGCTCATGAATAAGCCGCAGGATGGCATTGATAGTATCTTTATCTAACATAACGCATTGGATATTATTATTTCACAACACTCTGTGCCAACTCTCGCCGGTGGCTTCTCCATCCATAGATGCCCACAATGACAAAGCACAGCAAAGGCAGCACGTAGCTTACGTTCACGGCCGGGAAGCCCAGGATGGACTTCTCATCGATGATGAGTCCCTGCAGAGGAGGCATGATGGCGCCGCCCACAATAGCCATCACGAGGAAGGCTGCCCCCAGGGAGGCGTCCTGATGGTCGACGCGCTGCAGGGCTATGCCATAGATCGTGGGGAACATGAGCGACATGAAGGCACTGATGCCTATCAGGCAGTAGAGGCCGGTATAGCCCACAAAGCAGATGGCTCCCACGGCGCAGAGACCGGCACCGATGCTGAAGATGAACAGCATCTTGGGACCACTGACATACTTCATGACCATGGTGGAGATGAAACGGCCACAGAGGAAGAGCACCATGGCCACAATGTTGTACATTTGCGCTGTGGCCTTGTTGATGCCCAAATTGTCGGCATACTGGATGATGAAGGTCCAGGTCATAATCTGGGCAGCCACATAGAACATCTGGGCCACTACACCCTCACGATAACTGTGATTGTGCCACAGATGACGCATCGAAACTCCGAAGCTGTTCTTCGGCTCGTCGGTCATCTTAGTCTTGGGCACCTTTGTGAGGGCAATGATGACGAACATGAGCACCACGATGCAGCCGATAGCCACATAGGGATCGCGGATAACGTTGAGGTCGTGCAGCCGGATAGAGGCTCTCTGGGCAGCGGGCAGCGAGGAGAAGATGATTTCGCCCGCAGCATCGCGACGGTCGGAAATGAGATTGGGCAGCACCACTAATGAGGCCACCGACATGCCGATGAGCGAGCCCATGGGATTGAAGGCCTGGGCGAGGTTGAGTCGGCGAGTGGCATTCTCCTTCGCACCCAGCGAGAGGATGAAGGGATTGGCCGTGGTCTCGAGAAAAGCCAGACCGAAGGTAAGGATATAGAGCGAGAGGCAGAAAAAGGTGAAGTTCTCGAAAGCTGCCGCGGGGATGAACAGAAAGGCGCCGACGGCATAGAGGGCAAGCCCGAGCAGAATGCCACTTTTATAACTGTAGCGGCGGATGAACAGGGCCGCGGGAATGGCCATGGTGGCATAGCCGCCATAGAAGGCAAACTGCACGAAGGAGGCCTTGGTGGCCGATATCTCCATAACCGTCTGGAAGGCTGCCACCATGGGGTTGGTGATGTCGTTGGCAAAGCCCCACAGCGCAAAGAGTGTGGTGATAAGGATGAAGATTGCAAGATACTTCTTTTCTACCAGTTTCATAGTTATTTTCAGTTTATTCGATTGTTGCGCGTTCAAGGCCCGGCCTCAGATGAGGGCGCCCGAAAGGCCGAAGAGCAAGAAAGCATGCACCAGCAGGGAACGACCCGCAAACTGAGCGCCATTCGCGAAATATGCTTGAGCAGTTATCGGGTCGCACGCCTGTCATTGCCCTGACCCAGGCAGGGGTAAGCGAGGGTGCTCACTTTTGATTCATTCGACAGCAAAGTTACGAAGATAATTTTGAAATCTCCTGCATCACCTTGTAAAAAACGTTATTTGTGGCCTCCTTACCCTGATTTGCAGCTACAGTCGCCCGCACCGATAAGGGAATCCGCCCCCCACTGACACCACTCGCCACCGCGCACCGGAGGATGCCAGTACCCCGCAGCGGAGATAGCTACGCCATATGCCGGAGATAGCTACGCCAATTGGCGTACATATCTACGCCATATGCCGTAAATGTCTACGCCAATTGGCGTAAACATCATCAACCATGGACAAACGAACAGACTGCCAATGGGTTACACAAGCTGTAGGCATTAGCCTCCGACATTTCCGTAATCTCATCATTAAAGCCGGAAACAAAAGAAAAGCCCCCACTGACGGAGAACCGGAGTGAGGGCAAAAATGCAGAAAAGACGGCTTACCTGATTCGCATGCTTACATCATTCCCATGGACGAGCAACTCTTCGAAGCCGATTCGGGGTCGAACTTCACCTTTTCGCCCTTTTTCAGCACGCGGGCCGAATAGCCAAATTTCTTGAACCCTGCAGCCAGCTTATCCTTGTTGGTCTTACGGGCATCATAGGTCACCGTGACCGTCTGGTCGGCTACACTGGTGTTGATAGCCTTCACGCCGCGCTCGAAACGCAGGTTGTTCTTTATTTTGGTTTCACAACTGGAGCAGTGCATCTGAGGCTGGGTGGTGAACACCACCGTGCTGTCGTTCTTGTTGCCTGCTGCCATGGCGGCCATGCTGAGCACGGCGAGTGCCATCGTCATAAACATCTTCTTCATAATTCCTGTTGATTATTGACTATAACTTGATAAATCTATTAGTTTTTACCCCCAAGCTCAAATCTTGCCCAAATTGAGCCTAACGCCGACATAACCCATGGCACCGCGCACCGGACCGTAAATCATGTTGGGATCGAAGTTGGTTCCCCAGGGGTCATCGTAGCCGATGATGGGATGCTTCTGCTTGAAGTTGGTGAGGTTCTCGCCTCCGATATACACCGAGAAATGACGGAACCAGCGTGTCACCTGGGCACTGAGCTGGGGATAGCCGTTGAAATGAGTGTTCCACGACATGGTGCCGTCGGCCAGCTCATAAGGCTTCGGCATGCGGCCGCCACCGTTGAGCTGCAGCGTGGCATCGAACTGCCAGAGGCCCAGTGGAGTCTTGTAGGAGGCTGCTATCAGCCCCTTATAGCGGCTGGTGAGCGGCTTATCGAGGAGTTCGCCTCCATAGGTGGTCTTTACGATGTGACGGCGATAAGCGGCAGTGAGGGTGAGGCCACGCAGGGGCTCATAACTGGCATCTGCCTGGAACGTGTGCGAATAGCTCTTGCCATGCAGGTTGCCGATGTGGATAGCATGAGGGTCGGTGTCGAAATCTACGACGGCCTGGTTGCTGAAGTCGGAGTAGAAGTACTCGGCATTCAGTTTGAGCGTCCGGCCGAACAGGGGCAGATAGAGCGAGGTGCTAAAACCATAGGTCCATGCCTCCTCCTGCTCCAGGTCAGGGTCGACGGTCAGCGTGCGGCCACTGGCCATCAGATAGCTGTTCTCGGCCATAGCGTGGACCGAGCGGTAGCCCTTGCCGGCCGAAAGCCGGAATCCGAAAATATCGTTCACCTGCCACTTGAGATGGAGGCGCGGGGTGACGAAGGTGCCATAGAGATTGCTATGGTCGACTCTCAGTCCGGCCATGGCGATGAGGCGCTCGTGAAGGTTGTAGGTGTACTGTGCATAGGCACCGACGGTGTTTTCCTTTTCGGTGCTCCGGGTGGGCGTCAGTCCGGCTACTTGCTGCAAACGGTATTGCTGACCGAAGAAGTCGTGGTTGAAGCTCAGGCCTGCGGCGAGATTATGCTCATGGCTGAAGTTCGTCTCGAAGAGTAGCTGCGAATAGAGGTTCTTTTCGTTCACATCGTAGGTCTTCCATCCGAATCCGGCATCCTGCAGATGCATGGTGGCCGTGGTCATCCAGGCGATGTTGGTGCCATGGTCGGCATCCAGTATGAAGGCATGCTTCATGTAGCCCGAGTAGCGCTCAGTGCTGATGTCGGTGGTGAACCGGTTGGCCGGGCCGTCCATGTGATGGGTCCGCTGGCCTCCCATACGCTCCTCGTTGAGCAGGGAGAGACCGCCGTGGAAGATGTACTTCTGACCGAGATACACCCAGTGGTTGGCAAAATTGTACTGCCGCATGTTGGGTTCATCGAGGAATCCGTCGGCATTGCCGTCGTGCTTGTCCCAGCTGTTCTGGAAGTGGCCCATGAAGACGGTGCTCAGCTTCTTGTTGAAATGATGGTTCGCCGTGAGATTGGCCTCCATCTTGCGCATGGTGTTGCCATAGAGGTTGAGCGTGGTCTCCTCGGGGTCTTCGGGTTGAAGATACTGCACGTTAATCTGTCCGGCAAGCGACTCAAAACCGTTGCGCACGGAGGCGCTGCCCTTGCTCACCTGGATGCTCTTCATCCAGGTGCCCGGCACGTAGTCAAGTGCATAGGGCGTGGCCGCTCCCCGGAAGGCGGGCAGGTTCTCGGTGAGCATCTGCACATAGGTTCCGGCCAGTCCGAGCAGACGTATCTGCTTGGCACCCGTCGTGGCATCACTGTAGTTGACATCGACAGAAGGATTATTGACAAAGCTCTCGCCGAGATTGCAGCAGGCGGCCTTGAAAAGCTCGCCCTTGCCCATCAGGTCGCCGATGCCGGCACCTTTCATCCGGCGGATGCCCGAGGATGCCACAACGTTGACTTCGGAGATAGTCTGGTCGGCAATGGTGTCGGGACGCGAAGGCGACTGCTCTTTGGACACTTGTGCCCAGCCGGCAGCGGGCACGGCGAGGAGCACAGAAAGGGGGATATACTTAAAGTTCATCTGATTCATTCTTATTCGTTAATACTTTATTCCTTTCGGCATGCATCAGGGATACACGCCATTGGCACCGCACCCAAAAGATACGGCACACAGCATCACAGACTGCCGGCAATGGCAGCCTACGGAATAAGAATCAAAGAATAAGAATGCGAAGGAGGCTTAGATAGGCTCGTGGTGGGGAGTGCCACACATAAGGCAGCACTTCGGGCAGCGCACGCATCACTGAAGCAAAGCCTAAGGATAGGGCCTTCGGCAGCACTGCCACCAAAGGTTGAAAGGCATGGAAATCGAACGAAAAGGAGGGAGCCTGCTGCGCCGAGAGTTTGTGCACCTGCAGCTGCATGCAGTGGGCCGGCATCTTCATGGGCCCATCGCAATGAGTGGGAGCCGACATCTCGGAAACCGCCATGACGCGCCCCGTATGCATGCAATGCACTACGGCCACGCCCACTCCCATCCAGACAATCATGAACGAGAGCAGCGATGCTACTATGATATGGGCTATCCTTTTCATTTGCGACAAAGTTAAGGCCTTTTACTGAAAAGGCCTCATCCGACGGCCATAATTAATGTTAAGCGATGGAAAGTCTTGACCTCAGGCAACTTCACAGCCCTCACTGCCAGCATATCTCGCCCGAACCGTAGCACTTGTGGTGGGCTGCATCGTAGACGACACAGAATTGTCCGGGAGCCACTCCGTGGATGGGGTCGTCGGAATGCACCATGAAACGTCCGTCTCCGAGAGAACTTATGGTGGCCTTATGATAGTCAGGGGTGTGACGGATTTTGAACGTCACTTTCTCAGGCAGTGTGCTGACACCCTCTGTGAGAAAGTCGAAGGCGTGAATGGGGAAATCACTTTTGTAGGCATCCTGCGGATCGTAACCATGACTCACATAGAGAATATTGTGCTCCACATCCTTGCGCACGACAAACCAGGGGCCTCCGCCCAGACCAAGCCCCTTACGCTGCCCGATGGTGTGGAACCACAGTCCCCGGTGCTGCCCAATCTTCCGGCCCGTCTCGACCTCTATGATGTCGCCGGTCTGCTCGCCGAGATAGCGGCGCACATACTCGTTGTAGTCGATGTTACCCAGAAAGCAGATGCCCTGCGAGTCCTTGCGGCGCGCATTTACCAGATGCTCCCGCTCGGCAATGGCTCTCACCTCGTGCTTCTGCAGGTGGCCGATGGGAAAGAGTGCCTTGCGCAACTGCCAGGGGAACAGCTGTGCCAGAAAGTCGGTCTGGTCCTTCACGGGGTCGGGACTGGTGGTGAGCCACTTCCTGCCGTCAATCCATTCGGTGCAGGCATAATGCCCCGTGGCAATCAAGTCGTAGTCGTGTCCCGCCTTCTCGTCGAACGCACCGAACTTGATGAGCCGGTTGCACATCACGTCGGGGTTGGGAGTGAGGCCCGCCTTCACTTTCTCCATGGTGTAGCGTGTCACCTGACTCCAGTATTCCTTATGGCAGTCGACAACCTGGAGCTTGCAGCCATACTTGGCCGCAACGGCTGTTGCCATCTCCACGTCTTCTTCCGAGTTGCAGTCCCACTCTTCCTTCTCCTCAGGGCCAATACGAATATAGAAGCAGTCGGGATGATATCCAAGCCCTGCGAGCTCGCTCACCACAACACTGCTATCAACTCCTCCGGAGAGAAGCACGGCGATGCGCTTCCCTTCCAAATATTCACCATAAGTAACTGCTGACATATACCTTTATATATTATAGGTGCAAAATTAGCAAATCTTCCTCATTCAGAGGGGCACTTCAGGCTAAATAATCAGCAGGGGCGTGCAGAAAGGTGCCCGGGCCCGGCCGTCCACATCGCTACGGCCGGAGTGCAAGTAGCCGGAAGAGAGGATGCAGAACTGTTAAAATACAGGAGGCAACGAAAAAAACACCACCGAGAATGACCGGACGGTCGGGCTTTTTTAGTACTTTTGCACCACATTCAGACAACAAAACAGCATTTAAAGTATATGGACGACTATCACGCGGAAAACTTCAGCACCGAAGCGTGAGGATAGAGCTCAGGCTAATCCCCACGCACCACGTCTTAATCATGGAGATTAGCTAATATGAAGACATACTGGAACATCAGTGGTGGCCTCAAGGTCATCAACGACTGGGAACCCGGATGCTGGGTTCAGGTCACATGCCCCACGAACGAGGAGCAGCAGAAACTCATTGACAAATACCACATCCCCGACTATTTTATCTCCGACATCAGCGATACGGATGAGCGCTCACGCTATGAGTACGACGATGGTTGGATGCTTATCATTCTGCGTATACCCTATGTGAAAGAGGTACGGTCAAGAACACCCTACACCACAGTGCCCTTGGGCATCATCCATAAGCGCGACGTCACCATCACCGTGTGCTTCTTTGAGACCAACATGATGATAGACTTCGTCAGCTACCAGCAGAAGCGCGGCGAAGGCTTCACCGACTACGTGGATCTCACGTTCCGCCTCTTCCTCTCAAGTGCGGTGTGGTATCTGAAACGACTGAAACAAATCAACACGCTCATAGAGAAAGCCAAGCATAACCTCGACAGCGGAGTGAACAATGAGAGCCTCATCGGACTGAGCCGACTGCAGGACTCGCTCACCTATTTCATTACTTCCATCCGAGGCAACGAGAACTTGCTGGCTAAGCTGAAGTTCAAGCTTCAGGTCGACGAGTTGGATGCCGACCTCATCGAGGATGTCACCATCGAGCTTACTCAGGCTCGGGAGACAACGAACATCTATTCCGACATTCTGGAGTCGACAATGGACACCTACTCAAGTATCATCAACAACAACATGAACACCGTGATGCGTACGCTCACCTCGGTGTCCATCCTCATGATGTTCCCGACCCTTATCTCCAGCTTCTTCGGCATGAACCTCATCAATGGCATGGAGACTAATAAGCTGGGATTCCTGGTGGCCATCGTCATCTCCGTGATTGTCACCGGACTGTCATGGTGGATTCTTAAGCGCAAACGTCTGCTGTAGTTCCAGCACCGGCGCATATCCCGCCCCCGCAGAAAACCACAGTTCAGAAGAGCCGGCAAGCTCTGCCGGCATCTTCAACTTATGCATTCCAGTCGCATCCTAACTGCAACTCCCCTCTCCCTTTTAATACTTCCACTCCTACCCGATGCAGTTAGGGCTGTAGCCAATCAGAAGAGGCAGGGGCGATGCTAAAAGCCCCGAGCGCAAGGACACTACGGCCTTTGAAATAAAAAAAACTAATCAAAACTTTGCAGAGTCAAAAGTTATAAGTATATTTGCAGCATATATGGAATCGCCGGCCCTGCAAGCGGGTGCCCGGATGATGATATACATTGAAAAACCGGTGTCATAACTTAAAACGGTGAAATGATGGACTCTCAAGAACAAGCCCTTCAGCAGGGTAAAGCTGAGGAACAGAGCTTACAGCCTATTCCGCAGACAGAATCAAAAGTAAATGAACAAGCACAGGCCGCTGCCGACAAGCAACAGCCCGTGATGAGTGAAACAGAAAACCAGGCCAATGACATGCCGGCCGAACAGCCGACAGCAATTGATGACGGAAAGGCGGAAACAGCTGACAGCAGCGCCCAGCCTGCCGAAACAACTGAACCTCAGCCCGATGCAGTAAAAGATTCAACAACGGAAACGGAATCCACAACTGCGACAGAACCGGCACAGGGGCTGAAAGAATCAGAGACCGATGAGCCAACAGCAGAGTCCACTAAACCGGCAGAGCCACAAAAGCCCGTGCTCAAGGCCTACAAGACGAAGGCCGAAATCATCGCCCGGCTGAAAGACATTGTCAGCAAAGGCGAAAATCCTTCGAAGGACGAGCTCGAACATCTGAAAACCTCATTCTACAAGCTGCATATCGCTGAGCGTGAAGCCAGCCAGAAGGAATATCTTGCAAAAGGCGGCAACCCCGACGAATATCAGGTACTGCCCGACGAAGAAGAGGAGACCTTCAAGGCCGAGATGGGCGTTATCAAGGAACGCAGGGCTAAGATACAGCAGCAGGCTGAGGCCGAAAAGGAGGCCAACCTCAAGCGGAAGCTCGACATCATAGAGAAAATCAAAGGCATGGCTACTTCGCCTGAGCAGGCCAACAAATCGTTCGCCGAATTCAAAGCGCTGCAGCAGGAATGGAAGGACATCAAGGCTGTGCCACCAGAGAAGTCGAACGAACTTTGGCGCAACTATCAGCTCTATGTTGAGCAGTTCTACGACCTGCTCAACCTTAACCGCGAAGCGCGTGAATACGACTTCAAGAAGAATCTTGAGGCAAAGACACGCATCTGTGAGACAGCAGAGAAACTTGCCGAAGAGCCCGACGTCATCAGCGCATTCCACCAGCTTCAGGAGCTCCACCAGCAGTTCCGCGAAATCGGCCCTGTGGCAAAAGAGCTCAGAGAACCCATTTGGGCCCGCTTCAAAGCTGCCTCGACGGTAATCAACAAACGTCATCAGCAGCACTTCACAGAAATCCGTGCCAAGGAAGACGAGAACCTGGCAAAGAAGACGGCGCTCTGCGAGCAGGTGGAAGCCATTGCAAAGGAAGAAAACAAGGGCGCAGCCGACTGGGAGAAGCATGCCAAGCAGATCATCGCCTTACAGACGGAATGGAAGTCGATAGGCTTTGCTCCCCAAAAGATGAACGTGAAAATCTTCGAGCGGTTCCGTGCTGCCTGCGACGACTTCTTCGGCCGAAAGGCTCAATTCTTCAAAGACATGAAGGAGCACTTTGCCGAGAATGCTGCCAAGAAGAAGGAACTCGTCGCCAAAGCTAAGGAACTGAGCGAAAGCAAGGACTGGAAGGCTACAGCCGACAAGCTCATTGCCCTGCAAAAGGAATGGAAGACCATTGGAGTGGTGCCTAAGAAACTGGGCGACCAGTTGTGGCACGAATTCTTAGGGGCCTGCAATCATTTCTTCGAAACACGCAATGTCGCCAATGCGGGCGTAAGGAATGAAGAGCGCGACAATCTGAAGAAGAAGCGCAACGTCATTGCCCGCCTCAAGGAACTGGCTGCCAATGCCACCGATGGCATCGAAGAGAAGGTGCAGCAACTCGCCGACGAATACAACAGTATAGGACATGTGCCCTTCAAGGACAAGGACAAGGTATACAAGGAGTACCACGACGTGCTCGACAAGCTCTACGAAAACCTGCATATAAGTGTCGCGCGTCATAAGCTCGACAACTATAAGAATACCATCAAGGAGGTGGCACGCCGTGGGGAAGACGCACTCGACTCAGAACGCGGAAGACTGCTGCGACGCTACGACCAGCTTAGGGCTGAGGCCAACACCTATGAGAACAACTTAGGCTTCCTGAACATCAGCAGCAAGAAGGGCAACTCGCTCATCGATGAAATGAAGCGCAAAGTGCAGAAACTAAGAGATGAGGCTGAGTTGGTAAAGCAGAAGATAAAGGCCATTGACCAGCAGAGCAAAGAACAATCCGAAGAGACTCCCGACAAGGGAAGCGAGAAATAACAGGCCGTAGCCCGGTAGTCGCTTACACCGGGTGAATAGAGTGGAGCCACTGTCATTGGGACAGTGGCTCCGCTTTTTTCGGCACAATTCCACACAGTGGTCTCGAAATCTGACGGTTCGGCTCCTCGCCATCACTCCCGTCTTACCTTTACACCGAAGCGCAAAAAAGGGGATGTCTCACGGATATCCCCCACCGGCATAGCCGGGTGTGTTTTTATTAGATTACATGGAAACAAAGATCAGTTGTAGCAGCTTTCACCATGTTCGTAGATATCGAGGCCTTCTTCCTCGATGCGTTTGTCGACACGAAGACCGACTGTGCGATTGATGACCAAAAACAGAACCAGACCTGCGGCAAAGGTCCAACCATCGATGCAGAGAATACCAAAAGCCTGAGCACCAAGCTGACTAAGCCCGTGACCATAGAAAGCGCCACTGCTCACCGAGAATAAGCCCACGAGCAGCGTGCCAAGGATTCCACACACACCGTGCACAGAGCTGGCACCTACAGGGTCATCAATATGAAGTTTAAGATCTATAAATTCAATGCTGAACGGCAGTACCATTCCACAGATTATACCTATCATAAAAGCACCTCCAGGTGACACAAGATCACAGCCGGCAGTGATGCCAACCAATCCGGCAAGGATACCGTTCAAGGTGAGTGAAAACGAAGGCTTGCCATACTTAATCCAACTCGTTACCATGGTCGAAAGGCCTGCTGCCACAGCAGCAAGATTCGTGGTGAGGAACGTATGCGAGATTGCCACGCGATTGACCTCGCCACTTGCACCTAATTGGGAACCGGGATTGAAGCCGAACCAACCGAACCAGAGGATAAACACGCCGAGAGCAGCCGCAGTGAGACTGTGACCGGGAATGGCATTACACCGGCCGTCCTTACGATATTTTCCATAACGCGGCCCCAGTATGACAGCACCTGTCAAGGCAAGAGTTCCACCCACAGAATGAACAACAGCCGAACCTGCGAAGTCGTGGAAAACTGTGCCAAAGGTGCGCATCATGAATCCGTCGGGAACGGCATTGCACAACCAGCCTCCGCCCCACGTCCAATGGCCCTCAACGGGATAGATGAGCAGAGAGATAAAAATGCTGTAAACACAATACACCGAGAACTTAGTACGCTCCGCCATGGCCCCAGATACGATAGTGGCACTCGTGGCACAGAACATCGTCTCGAAAACCAGGAAACCTTCCGTAGGCAGATTATTGGCATTGTGATAGAAACTCAAATCACCAAAGTTCGGCATTCCGATGAAACCCTGACCTCCAGAACCGAACATAAAGCCAAAACCCACAAACCAGAATAGGGTTGAACCTATGAGGAAGTCAACGAAATTCTTGAATAGGATATTCACTGTATTCTTGCTTCGCGTAAAGCCGGCTTCACAGAAAGCGAAACCGGGCTGCATGAAAAACACCAGCATGGCAGCAAGCAACATCCATACTGTATCAACTGATATACTTAAATCCTGAATGCTCATAGACTTGAATGTGATAATGTGATTGTGCAATGTACTGAAAAGTTAACCCTAACCTCTGCGACGGAATTACTTTTCTTGCTCTGCATTGTAGAGTGCTATGTCGCCACGCTCCCCGGTCCTGATTCTCACGGTGTCCTCTACCGGAATGATAAAGATGCGTCCATCTCCTATCTCGCCCGTCCGCGCAGCTTCCTCGATCGCCTTGACCGTTTTCTCTACATTCTTGTCACGCACCACCACATTGAGCAACATGCGCTCAATACTACTCGTGTCATACATTACTCCGCGGTAAATTCGAGCCTGCCTCATCTTTCCTTCTCCTCGAACTTCATAATAGGAGAACCATTCGATTCCGGCAGCCAATAATGCCTCTTTCACCTCCTCAAACTTAGTCTTCCTGATAATTGCCTCAATCTTCTTCATAACTTACATATATAGGTTTATACAAGCGATAACGTATCACATAGTCTTATTTACACCGCAAAGTTAAGCATTTTGTCAGCAACTTTCAACTATAAAGATACATTTGTCAACACAAATAGTACAAAGTATCACTTGTTAAGTTGGCAGGCACAAATACTTAAATACATTAACCATTACCCTCTACCGTGCTTAATAATTGACTTTTTTGTCTAAAAAGTAAAATAGAAGACCCTAAATTTGCATAGGCACCGGATTATAACTATCTTTGTAGCATCAATTCATCCAAAACCTCGCCTATGAAATTCTTTGGCATTCTCCTTCTTTGCCTCTTGCCCGCTTTTCTACCAGCAAGGGGCCAGCAGTCCTATCAGCAACTATGGAGTGAGGTCTACCGGCAAGCTCGTGCCGACAAGCCTCGTTCAGAGATAGCCTTACTCGAGCGCATCAGCAGCAAAGCGCAGACCGAGAAGAACTACGGGCAACTGCTCAGTGCCGATCTGCTCAGACTCTCCCTCATCAAGTCAACCTTTGGCACCGACTCACTCGACGAGGCAAAGAAGGTTCTGGAACGGAAGAAGACGGCTCTTAAAGCCTCTCAGCCTGCTTTGGCAGCCATCTACGCCTGCGCCTTGGGAAAGGCCGATGAGGCTCTGGCCGACCCGGCACTGCTGGCCCGCACGCACATTAGCGACTTCACGCCGCTGTTCCGTCCGGGCAACGACTGTTTCGACGGCGACCTGCTGAGTTGCATTGCTTGGACGATGGGGAAATACAAGGTGGCGCATGACTACTACGAAAAGACGGGCAACCGCCGTGCCGCCCTGCTGACGACCCTTTGGATGACGCCCAGTATGGATCGACAGCAACACATGGCATGGCTCGACTCACTGACCTCACGCTATGGCGACCTGCCGGAAAGTCTCTACATCACTGCAGCCAAAGCCATGAATAGTTCCGACTCTGCAGCCATAGCCTTGGCCGACAGTGCAATGGCCAGATGGCCCGGTAGCCGCTACAGCAACGAACTGCGTAACATTAAGGCAAAGGTCGGACTCCCTACGGCCAGCATCACGCTCAACCAGAGGAACATCCATTCAAAGTCGCGCGCATGGCTGTACTTTGACACGCAGAATCTAAAGAGCCTCGATGTCGCTATCTACCGCAAGGATGGTGCGAAGCTCGCCACTAAACCGATATGGACCGCCACAAAGCAGCTCTCCGCCAAGCAGGCCTGGAAGTCGGTAGCCGACAGTCTGCGGCTTCCCTCCCTACCCTATGGCCGCTATGTGGTCAAGGCTCTGAGCAAGACACCCACCATGAAACCCATGAGCATCGACTTCGTCGTGAGCGATCTGAACGTCATGCTGAGTCCGAAATCGGAAAAGGAACTATGGGCACGCGTGGTCGATACCCAAACAGGAAAGGCACTGCCCGATGCAAAGATTGAAGTGGAAATCGAAAAAGACGGCACGGCGGAAGGGGACGACGTGGAGGTGGTCGACGATGATGATGACACGGATGAAACGGCCGTCGATGTTGCCGACGACGAAGCCGTTGTGGACTCAACAGCCTCCACGACCCAAACCTTCACGCTCTCCACTGACAGCCGTGGCGAAGCGGTTATCCCTTATTCAGGTGGCAATCTGTGGCTTCGCCCCACGCTCGGTGCCGACAATTGGCAAGAGTCATCTTCCGTCTACTTAGAGGGTGGGGAGTCCGAACTGATACCCTCCTACCAAATCACTTGCAACGGCTTCACCGACCGTGCCCTCTACCGTCCCGGCGACACGGTGCGCGTGGCTCTCGTGGCCTTCATCCGTCAGCCGGGTCACCAGCGTAAGCCTTTGGCCGACATGCCGCTACTGCTGAAGTTTGTTCACGACGGCGAAGAGCAGGCCGACAGCATCAAGGTACACACCGACGGTTTCGGTACTGCCTATACACAATTCTGTCTCGGAAAGCAATGGCATACCGGCAACACCTACACCATCCAAGCCAGGACTCTATGGAAGGAGACCGGCGCCCACCAACAGCTTGAAACTCTTCTCGGGCACAGCACAGCCCAGCCAAAAGACGACGACCTCGCCATCAGCAACTGGCCTTCGTTCCGCATTGAGGAATATAAGTTGGGCAGCCTGCAAGTGAAGCTCCGCGTAAAGGACCCCCACTATGAGCCCGGCGACACCGTGACCGTCATCGGGCGGGTCTGTACCCTCAGCGGTGCACCTGTGGCTCAGGCCCAGGTGAGAAGCCACCTCAGCGACTACCTCCGTCCCTGGAGATACAACTCGCAAACGGAAGCCGACAAGTCGGACAGCCTGCTCGTCACCGACAGCAACGGTGAATTCACCGAGCGAATCGCCGTCCCAAGCCTGAGACCTAAGCAGCAAGGAATCTACAACCTCGACAAGCAGTACACCGTCACCGCGCCCGACGGTCAGCAGAGCAACGCCAACATCAGCCTGCGCTACAGCAACAAAAACTACTATCTCCGCAATCTCGATTACCACCCTGCCGACGGCTACCTGCGCGACTCCGCCCTCACCCTCACCTGTACCCTCACTGACGCCCAGTACAACAAACGGGAAGGGCTGGTGGAATGGCGTTTCGACACGGGGTTGCAGGGCACAGCCTCCGCCAACCAGCCTTGCCGTATTCCTCTGCACAATCTTGGTGCAGGACCACACAAGCTGACTCTCAGCGCCAAAGGCGACACTTGTACCCTCGTCATCAACGTCATCGACCCCTCGGCCCACCGTCTCAGCCGCGCTGCCCGCTTCTGGGCAGCTGCCTCTGCCAAGGGCTTCAGTGACAAGGGGCAACCGGTGGTCATTCAGGCTGGTACCTCGGAGAAGAATCTCACACTCTACTATGAGATGCGGTCCGGCGACAGCACCCTCACACGGGGCTCCATATTGATGAGCGATACGCTCCTCACGCGTACCTTATATTATAAGCCATCCTACGGCGGAGGCGTGGTGCTCTCGCTGTCGGCATTCTATCAAGGACAAATGGAGCAAAACGACATAGAACTGCCCTGGATGGAACGGCAGGAACCCCTACAGACTTCATGGCAACAGTGGGAAGCAAGTGCCGAACCGGGACAGCAACAGCAATGGCGACTGCAAGTGAAGCGGAACAACGGACAGCCGGCCGAGGCACAAGTCATGATGACCCTCTACGACGGTGGACTCGACCTCATTGACCCGTCCGACTGGTCAACTAACTGGTATATGGACGACGATCTTCCCTCTGCCTACACTGAAAGCCTAAGCAACGACATGCACTATGCCAACTCATCCATGACTCTGACTCCCATTCCGGTAGTATCGGTGAGACCTGCCACCTTCGCTGACGGTCTCATCTACCTGACGGCCAACCCACGCACCGTGGCCTACAGAATGGGCGGTTGGACTACTGACACCAAGACTAAAGGCACTTTCGGCTACTGTTCGGGCATAGTGGTCGACGAGACGGGTGCCCCCGTAATCGGAGCCTACATCGTCAGCACGCAGGGCAACAGGACCGTGACTGACGTCGACGGGGCGTTCACCGTGCCCGTCAAAGGCAGCACCACCATCACGGCTTCCTACATCGGATACGTTCCTGTAAAGAAAACCGTGAAAGGAGGCCAGGTGTGTGTGCTCGTCTTGAAGGAAAACGAGATGGAGCTGTCGGTGCTGTCGGAGGTGTCGGTAACCGGCTATACCAGCAATAACAGACATAGAACTGCAGTGAAATTCTCAGCTCCGGTAATCAAGAAAGACGCTGTGGTGAAGGACGAAGTATCCAGGATGGCCGATAAGAATTTGAGCTATTCTGACGACGATCCTGGCTACAACAGTAAGGACAGGATGGCCGATAAGAATTTGAGCCATTCTGACGACGAGCACTGGATTCCTGGCTACAACAGTAATGACAGCAAGCAGGTTGCTCACGTGCGACGCAACTTCCACACACTCGCCCTTTGGGCTCCGGCCACGAATACCGACAGCTCAGGCTGTGCCACCTTCGACTTCAAGCTGCCCGATAATGTCACCACCTGGCAGTTGCGCGGACTCGTGCACGACCGCCAAGGCAACACCGCCACCCTCGACACCACTCTGCAGACCCGGCTCACACTGATGGTGGAAGACAACCTACCCCGCTTCCTCCGCCCCGGCGACCACAGTCTGCTTCCCCTGAGAGTGAGCAACTTAGGCAGCAAGAAGCTCAGCGGCACGCTCTCCGTGAGCATTCTCTCCGACAGTCTCCCGCTCCTGGCTGAGCAGAAGAAATTCAGCCTCAAAGGCACCAGCGACAAGGTGGTGCAGCTGCCATTGGATATCCCTGCCGACGGTCACGAACCATTGGTACTCACCACCACAGCCACCGCGGACAGTCATTCCGACGGGATAGAGAAGCAGATACCCATAGCCCTAAGCACAGAACAGGTACCCATAGTGAAGGTCACCACCCGTTCGGCCTCAGAGGCCATGAAGAAAGCGCTGACCGAGATGGATGCCATGAGAGGCGACGACGCCTTCACATTAGCAGCCAAGGTGTACACAGCTTTCCAACTCAACGAGCTTGAGGCCGACAACGACACAGTAGCAGCAGACACCCTAACAGGTCCCGATCCCACCGAAGCGCTCAACAACCTGCGAAAGCTTCTCAAGACCGACGGCACGATGGCTTGGATGCAGGGCATGCCATCCAGCAGGACGACAACCATCACCGTAGCCGAGATGCTGGCACCCATAGCAAAGAACAATCACGAGGTGAGACCGCTCCTCAACAAGCTGCTCACGCGGTTGGGAGCATGGCTCACTGAGGATGCCGCCAAGCTCAAGAACCCCGCCCACAGCACCGCCCTGAACAGAAACTTGGAGGAAGCCTTCCACATTCTCTACACCCTCTCTATCTCCCCCACCCGACTATCCAGCACACAACGCAAAGCAGGAAAAGAGCTGCTCGACTATGCGCAGGCCCACCCCGACGAACTGACCATCCTCGGGAAAGCCCGTCTGGCGACTGCTCTCTTTATCTTTGAACGTAAGAAGGCAGCGCGCGACATGCTGGAAAGTCTGAGACAGTATGCTGTCCAATCACCCGACAAGGGCACTTACTTCGATACGCGCAAAGCCTACTATAGCTGGTGCGACTACAAGATTCCCACTGTGACGGCTGCCATCCAGGCTCTGCAACTCATCAATCCCGCTGACACCACCCTGCTCTTAGGCATGAAGAGATGGCTCATAGAAGAGAAGAAGACGCAGAAATGGAACACACCCATCGTGACGGTCGACGCAGTGAGCGCCTACCTCACCGGACCCATGCCGAAGACCGTGGAATGGCCCGAGGTGACAGGATGGCGCAACATGCCGGCTGAAGAAACAGGCGACAGAGCCGAAGGCTTCACCATCAGCCGCTCTTATGTACCTGTCGACTCCACCCTGCACACGCTGAGACCAGGCGACCGCGTGAAGGCTGTCATCAAGATTCACGCCGACCGCGACTACGACTTCGTGCACATCACCGACAACCGTCCCGCCTGCCTCATGCCGGTGAGCCAGCTATCGGGCTACGATTGGCGTCAAGGCTGCTATGTGCGTCCGATGGATGAGCTGACGGATTACTACTTCGAACGTCTGCCCAAGGGCGACTACACCCTGACCACGGAGTACAGCCTCGACCGGTCGGGACTTTACCACATGGG
>ONMG01000141.1 GCA_900318855.1 uncultured Prevotella sp. | reverse complement strand
TAAGGTTTCCTTATGATGTTCTCCATATCTTCCATAATTGATAAACCATGCAAATATACAAATAATTTCTTCTATAGAAGATAAAAGTCGCAGAAAACTTTGTTCCTTCTTTTATAAAAGACCACGGAAAAGTTCCACCAAACACAGTCGGCTATTCTAAGGTCAGCCATCGTCTCGGTGCCCATTCCGGCAAAAAGAGCCCTTGAGCCACAGCAAAAATCAGAGAAAAACAGTAACTTTGCACACCCAAAGACAAACCGACATGAAGAAGAGTGATTTACTGCTTGCCCACATACGTGAAGGAGTGTTGCTCACCACGAGCGACAAGCTCAAGCTTATCATCTCATTGAGCATTCCCTCTATCCTGGCTCAAATCACCAACGTGCTGATGTTCTATATCGACGCCTCTATGGTAGGTTCTCTGGGTGCCGACGCCACAGCTGCCATCGGTCTCGTGGAACCTGCGGGCTGGCTCTTTGGCTCACTCACCAGCGCTGCCGCCGTAGGATTCTCCGTGCAAGTGGCTCATTTCATCGGAGCCAAGGACTTTGGCAAGGCCAGAAAGGTGATGAAGGAGGGCTATGCCTTCTGCCTGTTCCTGTCGCTGCTGCTCATGCTCCTGGCCTGCTGGGTGGCCTGGCCTCTGCCACACTGGATGGGCGGCACGGGTGAGGTGTCACACCAGTCATCAGTCTATTTCTTCATCTACGGCTTGGCCGCTCCCTTCTTCATGACCGAGAACCTTTCTTCCGCCATGCTTAAGGCCAGCGGCGATATGCGTCATCCGAGTGCCCTCTCCATCATCACCTGCATGCTCGATGTGGTTTTCAACTTCCTTCTCATCTTCCCAACCCGAGAGATCAGCATTGCCGGCCTAACCTTCACGATGCCCGGAGCCGGCATGGGGGTGGCAGGTGCGGCTCTTGGAACCACACTCGCCTTCGTGGTCACAGCACTTGTGCTGGCCTATTATGCCATACTCCACAACCCGCTGCTCTCATGGACCAAGCACCGCGAGCGTCTGTCCTGGGAGTGGGGACACATCGTCAATGCCTTGAAGATTAGCGCTCCCATGGCACTGCAATACGTGTTGATGAACGGTGCCCAGATTGTCAACACCATGATTGTTGCGCCGCTGGGCAACATTGCCATTGCCTCCAACACACTCGCCGTCACGGCCGAAAGCCTCTGCTACATGCCGGGCTACGGTATTGGCGATGCCGCCTCCATCCTCGTGGGGCAGACCTATGGCGCTGGGCGCAAGGAGCTCTGCCGAAGCTTTGCCTTCATGACCGTGGGCCTCGGTATGGTGGTCATGGCTGCCATGGGAGCCCTGATGTGGGTCTTTGCCCCCGAGATGATAAGCATGCTCTCACCCGTGGAGAGCATCCGCGAGCTCGGAGCCTCCGTATTGCGCATTGAAGCCTTTGCCGAACCCTTCTTCTCGGCTGCCATCGTCACCTATCAAGTGTGTGTGGGCGCCGGCGACACACGCATGCCGGCCGTGATGAGCATTGGTTCCATGTGGGGCATACGCCTCACACTGGCCGCTGTACTGGCACCACGCTACGGGCTGAAGGGCGTCTGGGTGGCCATGGCCCTTGAGCTCACTTTCCGGGGCACCATCTTCCTCATCCGCCTGTTCCGGGGCGGCTGGCTCAAGCTGAAGCCAGCTTCGGCACAGCAATAGCCCAAAGACAGGGATTACAAAATTAGAGATAAACAAAATATCCGCAAGCCTTCTGTTGATGAAGCTACTTGCGGATATTCCTTGTAGTCGGTATGAGAATCGAACTCATATGCCAAGATTGAGAATCTTGTATCCTAACCGTTAGATGAACCGACCGTTAGTTTTAGTGTTCCCACCTGCGGAAGCTGGGGGATTCGAACCCCCGGTACGCGAATTGCGCACGGCAGTTTAGCAAACTGCTGGTTTCAGCCACTCACCCAAACTTCCTTTCCGGGGTTTTAAGTTCAAACACCACTGCGTCTCAAACGCGAGTGCAAAGGTAGGCATTTCTCTCCAAAGGCTAAAACAATCAGATGTCTTTTTTCCACATATTAGTCTTTGTTAACATCACACTCATTAAATAGTGACATTTAAGTCCGCACAACGAAGCTTTTCTTATAAATCACCACACGCCCTTCCGTAAGAGCACGGCCCATCTTTGGCAGTAAATGTCAGGGACGACCACGGACACAGCATAATTCACGCGAGAAAGCAGGTGGATATGAGTCTGCTCCATCTATGCACACTCAACAGATACCCGTGCCGCTCCGGTTATGCCGCCACTACCAGGTCCATTAGGAACTTGCACCTATTAGCTGACTTACAGGCCTTTCTGTCAAGAGAAAGAGCCGGCCAGGTTTGGCCGACTCTTATGCTTGCTTTCAGCATTTGC
>ONMG01000140.1 GCA_900318855.1 uncultured Prevotella sp. | reverse complement strand
CGCAGCTCGGCCGCATGGAGGCGCAGGCCTCTGACTTCGACGCTCCCACGGAGACGATGACGACGCTCACGCCGCTGCTCTACCAGAGCGGCTACGTCACCATCAAGGGCTATGACGACTTCATGCAGCTCTACACGCTCGACTTCCCCAACCACGAGGTGGAGCTTGGGCTGATGCGCTCGCTCATCCCTTATTATGTCATGCCGGACACGCAGAAGGCGAACCTCACCATCGCCTACATGGCCCGCGCCCTGTACAGGGGCGACATCGACGGCATGCTGCGGCTGCTGCAGGCATTCCTCGGCACGGTTCCCTACACGGACAACACGCGGTACGAGGGCCATTATCAGCAGGTGCTGTTCATCATCTTCTCGCTGCTGGGCGCTTGGGCCGACGTGGAGGTGCGCAAGCCGAGGGGCCGCGTGGACGTGGTGCTGGAGATGAACCGCCACCTCTACCTGCATGAGCTGAAGGTGGACGGCACGGCGGCGGAGGCGTTGCGCCAGATAGACGAGAAGCGCTATGCCGACCGCTTCGCGCTGGCGGGCCGGCAGGTGACGAAGGTGGGTGTCAGCTTCGACAGCAAGGAGCACAACATCAAGGACTGGGTGGTTGGCGAATGACCTGTGACGACCACCATGGCACGAATGCCGCGAATATTACCCGCTTCATTCGTGTCCTTTCGTGCCATGTGTGGTCAATCATGGCGAGGAAAATTGTGATATTCGCACAACACGTAATCTTCATATTTGCATCATACATTTCTTCACCCAAAAGTTTTGTGGAAAACAGATAAATAAATATCTTTGCAAAGACTAAATTTAAAGACGATGAGGACAAAATGCTTTATGAATGTTTGCCCGACGCTGGTGGTGGCGATGGCCTTGCTTGTCGGATGTACGGGCGGAAATGGAAAAGCAAAAGTGTTGGACCAATGGAAGCTTGATGGCAAGACACCCAGACAAGTCACGGCCACAGAGCTGACTGTGAAAGCAGGTGAAAGGTATGTAGGTGACGATGACTGCACCAACTTTATCTTGCAAGGGCAGGCGTTGGCTGACAGTTCGGCAGAAGCCGTCATTCGTTTTCATGACGACGACAAGGAGGGTGGCTATGAGATGCGTGTCCATGGCGGTTCCATTGATGGTACGCGCAAGACGGGCAGTCTCTCTTCCGTGCGTAACCTCTATCGCACGAGCGTGACGGACGGAGAGTGGTTCGGCTTCTCCATTGCCGTGCGTGGCAAGAACATCTCCATCACGGTGGATAGCACATATGTGGTGTGCTACACCGAGCCTGCGCATCCTTACCGCACGGCGGAGCATGCCCGCCAGCTGCTCGGCCATGGCCGGGTTGCGCTTGTTGGCATCAAGGGCATGGTGAGATTCCGCAACTTGACACTCACGAAGTTGGCCGCTGATGCCACCAATCCTTCTGATACGCTTCCGCCCATTGATGAGCAGACGGACGGAGCTATTCGCTTGCAGCAGCAGAACTTTCCTGTGATAGATTACCACGTCCATCTGAAAGGTGGACTGACCGCTGGTTGGGCGCATGCCAAGGAGATGAACTATGGCATCAACTATGGCGTGGCCATCAACTTGGGTGAAGGGGGCGTGGGCACCATGCTTCCCGACGAGGCTTCGGCACTGGTTTACTGTAAGCGGATGCGTCCACAACCATTCTTGAAGGGGGCGCAGGGAGAGGGGCGTCGATGGATCAACTGGTTTTCGCCGCAGACGCTCTCCAAGTTCGACTATCTTTTCACCGATGCCATGACCATAGTCGACAAGGGGCGCATCTGCCGCATTTATAAGCCCGAAGAGGTGCATCTTGATGGACGCACGCCAGAGCAATACATGGACATGATTGTGAACCAGATAGTGAAAATCCTGACCAATGAGCCTGTCGACATCTATGCCAATCCGACTTTTCTGCCACAGTTCATGCAGGCAGACTATGACAAGTATTGGACGGATGGGCGCATCAACCGTGTGTTGGATGTGCTTGAGCGTTACGGCATTGCCCTTGAGATTAATTCACGTTACAAGATACCGAGCTATAAGATTGTCTGCATGGCCAAGCAGCGCGGCCTGAAGTTCACCTTTGGCACCAACAACGAGAATCCTGACTTTGGCCGTAGTGAGTATGCCATTGGTGCGGTGAAGGCCTGCGGTCTTGTGCCAAGTGACATTTGGTTCCCGACTATGAGTCGTAAGTCGTCACGCAAGGCGGTGGATTACAATCATTTTGGGAGTAGACGTTAGATGGTCTAGTCGAGTAATAAAGGTAATTCCCACAGAAAGTGAATCGGAGGATGGGCTCTCGGCATGAGCGGAAAATGATCGATGCGCTTCAGGCTGGCAAAGCCAGTGCATGGCGCGAGCTTTTCGACCAGCATTATGCCGTGCTTTGCAAGGCTGCGGCGCAGTGGGTTGGGGATGATTGTGCCGCAGAGTCCATTGTCAGTGACGTGATGGTGAAGGTTTGGAACATACGAACGCGCCTTGATGTGCATGGTTCGCTCCGTGCCTATCTCATGCGTGCCGTGCGCAATGCGTGCATCAATTATTTGTCCTCAATGCGGGTGCGGAATGAGCGGGCTGTTCTGGATGAGGACATTGCCAATGCCGAAAAGTTCATGGAAGTGGCAGACAGTGACGGGCCGTTGGGGCAGTTGCTTTATCGGGAGTTGGAGGGAGAAGTGCGGAAGGTCATCAGCCGCATGCCCATTGAGACAAGGCAAGTGTTCCGTATGAGTCGGTTTGATGGGCTCGCAAATGCGGAGATAGCCAAGTTGCTCGGTATCTCTGTCAATACAGTGAAGTATCATAATCGTCGTGCCTTGCAATTCTTGCGCGAGGGGCTTGCGCCTTATCTTGACAAGGCAGGGCGGCTTGGCATGGACAGGTCATCACTCATGTCTTTGCTGCTCTTGTTGTGCCTTGGCTGAATCAGTTGTTTTCTTTTATGGTGGCTTTGCGTGAGAGCGTTTGCTTAATGCCCTGCTCGCGATGGATGACGTGTACCTCGATGCCGAATTTCGTGTTCAGGTGTTCAGCGAGGTGTTGTGCGGCATAGACACTGCGGTGCTGGCCGCCCGTGCATCCGAAGCAGAATTGCAAGTGGGTGAAGCCGCGCTGGATGTAGCGTGCCACATGACGGTCGGCCAGTGAGTAGACATCGTGCAGGAATTCAAGTATCTCCCCATCATCTTCAAGAAATCGGATGACGGGTTCGTCAAGTCCTGTGAGTTTCTTGTAGCGTTCATAACGGCCGGGATTGTGGGTGCCGCGGCAGTCGAACACGTAGCCACCTCCGTTGCCGGATGTGTCGGTGGGGATGCCATGCCGGTAAGAGAAACTGTAAACTGTGGCCACGAGTGGACCTTTTCCGTCATATTTTGAAATATTGCTGTCCGGTAAAACTTTTGCAAGCAAAATAAATTAGGGTTGACACTTCTCACGAGGTATCAACCCTTTTGGTTATCTTTGTTATTGCTAAAATAAAACATAACCATGAGCAAAGATATTCATTTTACCGGACAGCCGGTCTATAGTCAAGTGTTAAAGTTACTCGACAAGGAGAAAATTCGGCTCACCCGATAAACCTTGTGGTTTTGGTTCTTAGTTTTATAACCAAAACCTAGAAAACCCTTTGTGCCATCGTCAAGGGCCAACGCCCATTGCCGTTGTTGGATGATGGCTTGTGAGGGGCTACGCCTCTAACCGCCATCACCCACCAAACGGCAAATCCTCCTCCGTCGGATGATGACGCTGGCACAAAGAAAAACCTTAAAAACACAGTCCTACCAGTCGAAGAAGCTGGATAATAAAATCTAAGGCAGGAAGTGACGGCCTCGGTCGTGAGTACCTTTGACGAGATGCCCCGACCTCTTCGTGGCCGATGCAGAGTGTGTCCAGGCTTGCTCTCGTGCATCTTCGAAGCACGAGAGCGAGGATTAGCCTCAAAAGCAATGTCACTTAGTGTCCTGACATCCACTTCCAGGCCTTTACTACATTTACTTTCCCGGCCTCTGTGTTGAACTCGTCCTCAACGTCGGCAGTGATGATGAAGCCCACACGCAACTGATATTTCTGCATGGCCTCAGTCAGTCCGTTCATTTCGCGTTGGAAATTGTCGTCATTGAGTTCATAGCATACTTGTAGCAACAGCTCGGGATGGTTGGTTGTGTCAACTGCAACGAAGTCGCATTCGCCTTTTCCCCGTTCATAAAAGATATGATTCAGAGCGTATTGATGTCGGAGCCAGATAAAAACCTGGTTTTCCAACAGCCTTCCTTTATCAGGAGTCTTTGATAGAGACAGACTGGCAATCAAGCCTGTGTCATAGCAGTATACCTTCTTCGGATTGCGCGCAGTGACCTGCAAGGAATTACTATAAAGGCCGATACTACCAACAAGGTAGGCATCTATCATATATGAAATGTAATCAGAGACTGTAGTTGAAGATGATACTCCGCATACAGATTTGAGCCGGTTGGCTGAGTAGGGTTTTCCAATGTTGGTCAGCAGATAGATGGCCAATTTACGTAGTGATTGCACGTTGCTCACTCCTTTGTTTACAGCAATGTCGCGTATCAAGACATCATCAAGAAGAGAGCTCAGTATGAGCGGCTCTTGAGTCCGTAGATATTCGGGAATGCCACCTCTCAGCATATATTTTTGAAAAGACGCTGCCGAAGCCTCCATCTTCTCAAAAGTCAAGAATTCAGTATAGGAGAACGGAAAGAGTTCGTTTTGAAGATTGCGCCCGGTAAGATGTGTACCCAAGTCTACACTGAGCAGTGTGGCATTGGAGCCACTGATATAGACTGTATAGCCTTCCCGCAACAATTGATGGATGAATATCTCCCATCCTTTCACCAACTGAATCTCGTCGAAGAATAGTTCCTCCGATTCTCTGTCTTTTATTTCCTTGTACAGTCGATTGAAGTCGTCGGTTTCAAAATTCGTCAGCCGGATGTCATCAAAGTTCAGATAAGTTGTGTGCTTATACTGCTTGGATTTGGCAATCTGTCTTAGTAGTGTGCTCTTGCCAACACGTCTTAACCCCGTGATAATGCTGGCATACTCGGGATAGTTCTTGATTTGCTGTAATTGCTCCCGCAATATCTCACCCTTACTTGGCTTGTATGTCGCCTCTTGTATGTCTATCACTTGCGCTATCTGATTCTGTCTAAGCATAGTTACTCCCTTTATTGTTATGATGCAAATATAGGCAAAAAACAAATATCTTCCAAAGTAAATGGAAGAAATCTTCCATTCTAAATGGAAGAAACGTCCTTTCCATATGAATGATGTTCTATCTCTTGGGTGCGCGTTCATGGTTGTCACAGTGAGCCTCATCAAAAGTCAGCGTTTTTAGTTGCAGAGAAGGTGATTATTTCGTAATTTTGCATGATAAAGTGCAGTATATGTTAAGCGAAGACTTCATTCAGGCCACTCGTTCGTTCATGGGCGAGAAACTCTTCCGGCAGTTGATGCAGGGACTCGGTGACAAGCCCACAGTGAGCATTCGTCTCAACCCTTTGAAGGCCGGGGGCTGGACTGTGGCTGAGCCCGACGGCCGTGTGCCTTGGTGT
>ONMG01000050.1 GCA_900318855.1 uncultured Prevotella sp. | reverse complement strand
GCAGACAGCCGGCTTAGGACTGCTTGCGGCGGATGAGGCAGCACATGCCCGCGAAAGTGAAGAAGGCGTTGAAGATGAGCAGCTCGTAGCTGAAGTGATAGCCCCCGAACCATTGGGCGGAGTTGCGGTCGAGCACCAGGCAGAGCAGAGGCGACAGCAGGGCTGCAAGGGGCACCAGACGGTCGCGCACGGGGCGGTGCACCAGGATGGCAAAGGCAAACATTCCCATGATGGGACCGTAGGTGTAGCTGGCCAGAATGTAGACGGCATCGATGACGCTCGTGCTGTTGAGGGCATCGAAGAGGCAGATGGTGAGGCCCATGACGACGGCCATGCCCACGTGCACCCACCGGCGCAGTCGGGCCACCTCGCTCTCACTGCGCCCCTTGATGCCGAGAATGTCGATGGTGAAGGAGGTGGTGAGGGCGGTCAGGGCTGAACCGGCGGCATTGTAGGCCGACGACACGAAGCCGATGATGAAGAGCACACCCACGACGAGCGGCAGATGGCCGCCCGTGGCTATCACGGGGAATATCTTGTCGCCCGTGGCCGTGATGCCTTTCTGAGCCGCATAGAGATAGAGCAGCACACCCAGCATCAGGAAGAAGAGCACCACGAAGAACTGACTGAAGATGGTCACCATCATGTTCTTCTGGGCCTCATGGTAGTTGCGGCAGCTCAGGTTGCGCTGCATCATGTCCTGGTCGAGACCGGTCATGGCAATCATGGTGAAGGCACCGGCCAGAAACTGCTTGAAGAAGTACTCCCGGCTGTTGACATCGTCGAAGAAGAACACCCGACTGTAGGGACTCCCACCGATGGCCTGCAGCATCGGAGCGAAGCCGAGATGCAGGTCGCGGGCGATGAAGACGATGCACAGCACCACCGACACCACGAGGCAGAGCGTCTTGAGCACGTCGGTCCAGATGACCGACTTCACGCCGCCACGCGCCGTATAGAGCCACACCAAGCCCACCGAGAGCACCACGTTGAGTCCGAAGGGCAGTCCCAACGGACCAAAGGCCAGCAGCTGCAGCGTGGCGCACACCAGGAAGAGCCGCACTGCGGCACCGAGCATCTTGGAGAGGAAGAAGAACCAGGCGCTCGTGCGGTAGGAGCTGGCGCCGAGGGTATCAGAGAGATACTGGTAGATGGAGGTGAGCTTCATCTTGTAGAACAGTGGGGTCAGCACGTAGGCAATGACCAACTGACCGGTGATGAAGCCTAAGAACATCTGCAGATAGCCGAAGCCCGATGTGGCCACCATGCCCGGCACCGAGACATAGGTGACGCCCGACATGCTGGCTCCAATCATGGCAATGGCCACGAGATACCAGCGCGACTTGCGGTTGCCGGAGAAGAAACTGGCATTGTCACTTCGCCTGCTGGCAAAGTAAGAGATGATGAACAGGGCGGCGATGTAGGACGCTACGGTGACGAGGATGAGAGTTGGTGACATGAGTATGGTCTTAAATAACGGGTGCAAATTTACGAAAAGATTTGCTCATGACCGACTCCCGGGCCCACTAATTGCCGCTGAGAGGCCGAATGAAGCGGAATCAGTGTTTCAACTCACTGATGGTCCAGTCCTTGTACTTCCTGTCGACAATGAGGAGGATGAAGGGCTGCACGGTGTAGGTGCGCTGTGGCCCGCAGCTGACGACGTAGTGCAGCACAAGCTCGTGATGACCTCCGCGTTGCAGGCTGACATGGCTGATTTGCGGGTTGCGGTCGCTCTCGGGGAGCACCTTGGCGATGGCAAAGCTGCGGCTGAAGTCGATGGGGGTAGGCTGACCGTTCTTTCCCATGACGGCAGCCTCGCCGAAGCAGCGGTCGAAGTCGGCCTGCGTGGTAATCTTGAGGTCGGAGGGGATCGTGGCTCCGCGCTGCACAAAGTAATTACGGGCCTCGGTGAAGCCGATGCCGTTGCGTCCTGCCGCGCAAGCGCTGAGCAGGAGAGCTCCCGCCACCATGATGGTCGCGGTGAAAAGAGTCAGGATATTCTTCATTCTGAGTGGGATTTGATTACTCTCTAAATGTAGGACCCCGGCAGTCCTTGCGTCAGCGTACAGATAAATTATGTGTCGGCCTCACCATTCTCGGAAGAGCTCGAAGCCGGCCCTGATGCCGAAACTCTTGTAGCGGTTCTTGTTGAACGAGGCGAAAAGGCTGACACTGGCCAGCCGCGTCTTCACGCCGTAGCCTATCTCAGTGTAGGGATGCAGCTTGTTGACCAGCAGCTGGCTCACGTAGATGCGTTCACGCTCTATCACATGGCCGAGCAGGGGCACCCATGCCGTGAGCAGGATGGGGCTCTCATAGGTGAAATTGCTCCTTACGTAATAGTCGGAGGCATTGTACCAGTTGCTGTTCAGCAGCTCGAACCCGCCCGACCATTCGTCGTTCCATCCGTCGGGTATCGTGGTCCGTCGGAAGTTGGAGTAGTCGAGGAAGGTGGTGTGGCCGTTGGAATGAAAGAAGTAGCCCTGCCCCAGGCGCATCTGGAGCGTGCTTACGGGGTTGAGCTGCAGCTTGTACTGCCCGTCGATTTCCAGCCGCTCGTAGCCGATGTTGGCATTGGCCAGTCCGCGCCAGCTGTGTTCGAAGAGCGCGGTGAGTATGGGGCCTGAGTAGCCCAGGGGCCGGTAGGTCACCTCGATATTGGGCGACATTGAGACGTAGGCCTTCGGCAGTCCGGCCTGCTGCTGAGCATAGGTGTTGACGGCGGTGCGCCGGTGGTATGTCAGTCCGAGCCTGAGTCCCCAGTGGCTGCTGAGGTCGTAGTGGACGCTCGTCTGGCACCATTGGTCCTTGAAGTAGTCGAGTCCCATCTGGTCCCATTTCACCGAGTCGCCCTTCTGTTCCTTGATGGCATCCACCACTCGGGAATTGGTGATGCGGGAGCCGTTGCCGATGATGCATTCCACGTAGCCGTTGTGGCCCCGGTCGAAGTACCAGGTGATGGGCAGTTTGAAGTAGAACTGATTGAGCTTGAAGGAGTAGCCGCACTTGAACTGCACCCAGAGGCTGTTGTTCTCGGTGAACTGATATCCGGCCTTGAGGTTCAGCTTGTAGTAGTAGCCCATTGACGGATTGTAGCCCATGTAGAGAGGATTGAGAATGGGGTTGACGCTGACGTAGCCCTGCTTCTTGGGGCCGAACTTCTCGTTGATGCGGGTCAGGAGATTCTCGCCCACCATGTCCCAGGCCACGTGCTTCAGCGTGTTTTCCTTCTTGGGGGCGGCGGTGTTCTTCGTGTTGCGATAGGCCTCATACTGCTTCTCCTCACCGGGCTCCAGGGGCTCCGGCCTCACGCGGGCCATCATCGCCGGGTCGTGGGCTATGGTGTCGGCAGTCGCAACGGGTTGCTTCAGTCCGTACCACACCGAGTAGTCGCCGGTGGTGACATTGCCCAGGAAGTGGAAGGAGGCGGTGAGCGAGCAGCGGCTGGGATAGAGCGAGAGGTGGCCCTCGGGGAACATCTCGACTTCCAGCTGGTAGCGCACCATGTCGTATTCGCCCTTGAAGCGGGCCGCCAGCACACGGCCCGTGCGTGCGTCGACGCGTGCCGAGCCTTTCATCAGCAGGGTGTTGTCGAGCCGTGGACTGAAGGTGACGATGGCGGTGCTGTCGGTTTCGAGGCTTACTCTGTAACGGTAGTATTTGCGGTTCACGCGGTGGAAGGGCGAGAGCTGGTCGTCGCTGATCATGGTGGGACGATAGATGTGAGGAGTGAGATAGACCAGCATCGAGGGCAGGGCCATGCTTCTCCGGGGCACTGTCGAGAGCTCGATGAGCTTGCGCGAGCTGAAGTGCCCGTTGGCTGTTGGCCTGATTTCGGAATAGATCTCACCGAAGAACGAGCGCTGCTTGCCGTGTGAGATGGCGTACATCGAGGGGACGGCCATCAGCAGGGCATTGCGCTTGGGCACCGAGAGCGAGAACTTGGTGTAGGCGTAGGTCAGAGAGTCGGCGTCGCACAGCGGGCTGACGCTCTTCGAATAGCTGAATATGCGGCGCAGCACCGTGCGTCGCATATTCTCCGCACTCTCGGCCTGCAAGGCTGTGAGCATCACAAGGAGGAAGAGGATGAACCGTCGACCTTTGAACATTGGCACAAAGATAGTAAAAGATTTGTCTCCAAGCGACAGTATGCTCCAATATTATTTGCCGACGGTTAGAATTGCTTTCGCTTCACCCCTGTTCTGTCCTTGTACGGGGCAGGCGGAGCTTTACAAATCCTCTTTGGAGAAGTGGCGGGCTGACAGCAGGAAGGGCAGCACTATCCAGCCCAGAAGCAGCAGTGCCGACACGGCCATGCCACCACTAGCACCCAGGAAGTCCTTGAAGGCGGCTCCCGAATAGCCCATCATGGCGGCAGCGTCGGTCTGGAGAATCACTTGGAAGCGGGCCAGGTCAAGGGGATTGAGCATGAGCAGGGCCATGATGGGCTGCTCTATGGGCCACTCGTCGAGGAGGAACAGCATATAGAGGCACACCGAGTCCCATATCATCGTGAAGAGCAGCCACAGCAGGATGGCGGCGCCGATGCCGCGGGCCTTGTCGGTGGTGAGCATGGCGAGGAGAAAGGCCAGTGACGTGAAGGTGAGGGTGATGGCGCAGCCCGCTGCCACCAGCATGGCGCACAACCGCAGGGGCAGAAAGAACAAGGCCGGCAGACCAGTGCCGAGCAGGAAAGCCGTGAGCAGACCTCCCGACACACCGTAATAGAAGCTGCGCCACAGCGAGCTCCGCTGCAGCGGCTGACTGAGCAGCATCACGAGGAACTCGTGCGAGTTGTAGAGATAGATGACAGGATAGCAGAGCGACATCAGCGGCACGATGAAGAGCGTGATGTTGAGCAGCGTGAGAGTGGCCTTTGAGGCGTTGTCCTGAAGCAGTACCGAGGTGAGTGTCATCACGGCGAGCATCAGAAAATAGAGTATCACTACGCGCCCTCTGAGGTTGTCGAGGGCAATGAGCTTCACAATCTTATTCATCTTCGTTGGGTCCTGTCGTTCTTAGATAGTTCATTACTGCGTCGGTGAGGCTGGCGGTACCGGTGTCGGCAAGCAGTTCCTTCACCGGCTTGAAGAACACCACATGGCCTTCATTCATGAAGACCATGTGTGTGGCTATGTCGTTGAGCTCGCTCAGTATGTGGGAGGTGACGAATACCAGCCGGTCCTTCTCCCGGCGTATCTTCTGCTTCAGCACCTCGGCCGACAGCGGGTCGAGGCTGGCCGTGGGCTCATCGAGGATGAGCATGTCGGGGGCGAAGAGGAATGCCAGTGAGGCACTCACCTTCTGCCGCATGCCCCCCGAAAGGGCACCGGTGCGCTTGTCGAGCATGTCCCCGATGTGGTAGGCTTCGTAGAGCTCCTTGTCAACGGCAGGGCCGCGGAGGCTGCAGAGGGTGTCGAAGACCTGGCGCACGGTCATGTTGGCGGGGAAGCAGCTGTTCTGAGGCATGAAGCCGATGTGGCGCCTGCTCTCGGGTGACCTCTTGATGTCGAGTCCGTCGATGCTGATACTGCCCGACTGTGGGGTGACGAGTCCGAGGATGCTCTTCATCAGCGTGGTCTTGCCGCAACCGTTGGGGCCCACGAAGGCCACGCACTGGCCTGCCTCAAGACTGAGGCTCACGTCGAAAAGCACTTGCTGCTTTCCGTAGTATTTGTTGAGATGCTGAATTTCAATCATATGCTGTATGGGTGCATGGCCGGCTGGCGGTCGACGTAGGTGTCGGGGGTGAGCGTGGGCAGGATTTTCTCGGCCTCGTCGAGGAGAGTCATCATGAAGCTGCGGAAGAAGAGCAGCATCGAGGGATTCTGCTCGGCGAGCATGGAGAAGAGGCTCAGGGGATAGAAGGGCACGTCGCCACGGCCGTCGTGATTGAGGTCGTAGCCCTCATACTTGTCCCAGTAGTTGCCGTCGACGGCATTGCCGTTGTAGCTCTTGTTCGTAGTCATGTCGAAGGTGTTGCCGACGAAGTTGTTGTGAGTGAGGGTGTCGTTCGAACTGCCCGAGACGAGTCTCACGCCCCAGCCGTTGGCGCTGAACACATTGCCGGCAGCCTTTATGTCGGAGCCTCCGTCCACCATGAGTCCCACTGTATTATCGACGAACTGGTTACCCCGGATGGTGCTGTACTGCAACTCCTTGATGAGCAGTCCGTAGCACGATGTGCCCTGGTTGTGGGCAAAGAGGTTGTTAACCATCTTCACGTGGTGGGTGTACATCACGGCGACTCCGGCCTTGTTGTTCACGAAGCGGTTGTCCTGATAGGTGTTGTGGTGCGAGAACATAAAGTGCATGCCATAGCGCGCACAGCCGCTCACCCGGTTATTATAGATGTAGGAGTGGTCGACGAATTCCAGATAGATGCCGTCGCGGTTGTGGCCGATAGTATTGCCGTGGATGCGCATGTCGGTGCACTTCCAGCAGTGCACGGCATTGCCCATGATGGGGTTGTAGGTGATGTCGCTGGCGATGTTGTTGCCCGTAATCTCCGACTGCTCACAGTCTTGCAGCATGATGCTGAACTGATTGTCCCGGAGCACATTGCCTCTAATCCTCAGACCGCGCACCTGGCGGGCGTGGATGCCGCAGTAGTCGGTCATCGACGAGCGGGCCGAGCCCACCACCTTGATGCCCTCGATGGTGACCCTATCGGCTTTCACCTCAATCACGTTGCCGCGTCGGCCGCCGTCTATCACCGGAAGACCGATGCCGCGCAGCGTGACGGGCTGGCTGATGGTGAGCCGCTCGCGGTAGATTGGACCGCCATACACCTCGACGACATCGCCCCGACGGGCTTGCTGCAGGGCCCTGCCGACCGTAGCGTAAGTCCTACCCGGTCCCACCCTTAAAGTGGCGGCCGCGAGACTCGCTCCGGTCAGCAAGGTCAGCAGCAGGGTCAGTGCTGCACCTTTAATCGCTTCCATGTGTCTAAGAAGATGGACTTGGTCTTCAGTGCGAAAGAGGTTGCAGCCTTGGCATTGCTGAAGGCTGCCACTCCCCCATTCATCGGACTGTGGATTTCGGTACCGAGCACCAGCGAGGCCTTGGTGATGTCAATCAAGGAGTCGGGACTGGCGTAGTCGGCAACGTAGATCTTGGCCACGGTGCTGTCGCTCACATGATTGTTGTGGAGGTAGTGGAAGAGGCAGGAAGCATCGTCGAATTTGAAGCAACGCCCCTTGTCGGTGATGAACTCGCAGGCAAACTTTGCATCCTCAATAGTCATGCCGCAGCCCGCGCACTCATCCTTTCCCACTGCCACGGGCTGAGGCGAGGTGCTCACCGAGCAGGCTGCTACCACCAGCGTCAGCGTTCCCAGCACGAAGAACTGCCCGAGGCGGTGCCGACACCATAATGCGTCGCTGCTCATTTGCTGGCTCCTCCTTGCTTCTTGAATTTGCGGAGGGCCCAGTCGATGAGTCCGAACTCCTTGAACACGACGAAGGCCACGAGCACTCCTGCCACTACCAGCAGATAGCCGCCGAAGTCGGGCTGGGAGTAGGCGTCGAAGTTGAGCAGCTGCTTGTAGCCGATGATGGGTGGCTGATAGGCCATGCCCGGCACCTTGATGGGAGCATCGGGTGAGAGGTTGTGGCCGTAGACATAGGTCCAGCGGTAGAAGTCGACGAAGCCGAGGATGCCGAAGAGGCCGAAGAGGATGAGGTCGAGGAGCGACATCTTGCGGCTCTTCAGGAAGGCCGTAAGCAGGAAGAGCACCGCGAAGACACAGAGGATGATGGGCAGCACCGTGAACTCCCAGAAGTCGCCGGGATGAATCTGGGCCATGCCCACATAGTGATTGAGTTCGTTTATCTTGTAGAGGTCGCCCGACACTCCGTCAAGGCCTCCGATGAAGAGCACCATGCCCTCGGGATACTGCGGTGCGGCGAGGTCAATGCGCCACAGGGGAATGAAAGCTGCCACTGCGGCCAGCACACCGGCCACCACCAGCAGACCGATGCTGAGTTTCGATATCTTGTTATTCATTGTTTATTTGCTTTATGTTCTTTGTGTGGAAGCTCCCCCCGGAGGAGTTTTGTCCGTGGAGGGGGAGCGGTGAGACTGGATCACTTCCGGTCGTGGCCCGTCTTGGCTGAGCCACTCTGCGTGGTGGGCTTGGTGACATTGAACTGTGAGGGCAGCTTGTCATCGATAGTGAACTTCAGCGGTGTATTGCTGCCGGCGGGTGACACGCGGAAATAGCCCTGCATCTCCTGGTGGAGGGCTGAGCAGAAGTCGGTGCAGTAGTAAGGCAGGATGCCCGTGCGGTTGGGAATCCATTTCAGCGTGCAGGTCTCTCCCGGCATTACCAGGAGCTCGGCGTTGTTGGCGCCCTTGATGGCGAATCCGTGTGGGATGTCCCACTCTTGCTCAATGTTGGTTACGTGGACATACACCTCGTCGCCTATCTTGATGCCCTCGATGTTGTCGGGCACCAGGCGCGAGCGTATGGCGGCGATATACACGTCGACACGCTTGCCGTGGCGCTCCACGCGAGCCTCCTGAGCCGAGTTGATCTTATAGGGATTGTGGTTGTCCTGCAGCTTGGTGAAGAGCAGCACGTTGGGCTTCACCTGAGAGGCGGCGATGGCGCTGGCATAGTGGGGTTCGCCGATGAGCGGGAACTCCAGGATGAGCTTCATCTTCTTGCCGCTGATGTCGTAAAGCTGGGCGGCCTGGCAGAGCTCAGGACCGGTGGGCAGGAAGCAGTCCTTGGTTATCTTGTTGTAGGCCACCATATATTTGCCGTAAGGCTTCTTGGTGTCGGCACCGAGCACTGAGAGGTGTCCTACGGAATAGTAGGTGGGCACGCGGTCAAGAATCTGCAGGCTCTTCAGATTCCACTTCACGATCTCCGAGGAGATGAAGAAGCTGGTATAGGCATTGCCGTCGGCGTCGAACTCGGTGTGGAGTGAGCCCAGGCCGGGCGACTGAACCTCGCCGTGGAGGGCAGCCTCATACTTGATTACGTTGATACCGTCAACCTTACCTGCAAAGGCCTTGTCCTCAATGGCTTTCTTGATTTTGCTGAAGCTGAATACGGGCAGGTTGGCACTGAGCTTACCGTTGCCTACGATATACTCGCCGGTGGGATCGACGTCAACACCGTGGGGCGACTTGGGGCAAGGAATGAGATAGAGGAAGTCGTTGAATTTCTTCGTATCGATGACCCTCACCTTGTTGAGAATCTCCGAGGTGGCCTGCAGGGTGCTCTCGTTCCACACGTTGTGGGCATACTTGGCCTCTTTCCAGGTGAAGTCGCCCTTAGCCACGTGCTCGGCAGCCTTCTTCCAGTTCACGGCCAGGATGTAGTCCTTGTCGTTGCGCGAGGCATTCACCTCGAAGAGCGAGTGAGCCTCCTCGGTATTATAGCAGGTGAAGAAGCTCCAGTCGGCGGAGGCGTTCTTGCCGCTGTGGCTCAGGTCGTAGTTGAAGGGAGGCAGACTGAGTTGGAAGTCGAGGCTGAGTCCGCCGGTCTTTTGGTCGACCTTGATGTAGCTCACGTGGCCGCGGAATTTCTCCTTATACTGGCTGATAGGCACATCGCCGTTCTCATAGTCCGCCGGCACGCTGAAGCGGGTGCCTGCCACGAGATATTCCGTGTTGCAGGTGATGAAGGGCGAAGCGTGGTTGCCGCCTGTGTTGGGGAGCTCGATGATTTCGGCCGTTCGGAACGTCTTTAGGTCGATACGGGCGATGCGCGGCGTGTTGTTGGCATTGATGAAGAGCCAGCGCCCGTCGTACATGGCATCGGTCTCAGAAAGCTGTGTGTGGTGGGCGTCGTCCCAGGGCACGAAGCCGAATGAAGTGTTGAGCATCGACTTGGTGTTCTCATCGTAGCCATAGCCGTTCTCGCCGTTCTGCGAGAATACGGGGATGACCTTGAGCAGCCGACCCGAGGGGATGCCGTAGACGGCCACCTGACCGCTGAAGCCTCCAGAGACGAAGTTGTAATACTCGTCATAATGACCCGGTGCCACGTACACCTTCTGTGCGGCATCGTCGTCGACGGCAATCTGCCCCATCTTCTTGGGCTTGCAGCCTACGATGCTCACAGCAACGGCCAAAGAGGCCAGTGGCAACAATAGATTCAATTTCATAATCATTTGAATTAAAAGTTAGTATTGATATATGGAAAAAGTGTCAGGTGAGCCCCTTGAGTGCTCTGACATCGAGCAGCGTCACCTTCTTTCCTTCCACGCTGATGAGGCCCTGAGCGACGAGTTGCCCAAGGCATCGGTTGAGCGAGTACTTCTGAATGCCGAAGCTGTCAGCCAGTTCCTGACGCGTGTTGCTCAGTGTTATCACCTTGCTGCCCTGCTCCCTGGCCGTGCGCAGCAGATAGTGGGCGATACGCTCCTTGGCGGGCAGCATGGTGAGCTCGTGAATCTTACGTTGCAGAGTGGTGACGATGCTTGAGAGGATGCCTATGAAGTTGTGGCGCACCGTGACATCGTCGGCAATGAAGCGTTCCAGATAGTTGACGCCGAACTGAAGAATGCTTGTCTCGCTGTCGGCCTTCACCGTGACGGGCATGACATGGGAGGCTGAGAAAAGCAGTGCAGGAGCTATCATCTCGCCCGCCTCCACCGACGACACCCGCACCGACTTACCCGTGTGACTCACCATATAAGCCTGCATACGGCCGCGGAGCACTATCGTGGCGTAGAAATGTTCCATGCCAGCGAAGGTGTAGATTTCGTTGCGTCGCATGTGCGTCACCTTGTAATTCACATGGATGAACAGTTCGCTGATAGCGTCGGAAGAGAGTCCTGCAAAGAGGGCACTCTTCGTCAATGTGCTGAAGATGGATTCACTTGCCATAGAGTCGGGGGTACTGTGATTGTTTGTTTATGGTTGCAAAAGTAGTCAGGATTCAACCGTGCAGTGGGGCACATTTGTTCCTTTGATATGTTAATGTCTCACAATTAATATTAAGCTTCTCCCGCGGTGCGCCTCATGGTAGCGGTACTATATATAATAAGGTGTGATTTGTCAAAAGCGTGAAAATGAGGTTGCGTCGGCTGGCCCCCGACGCATAAAAAGGCTCTGTTCAGAGTAAAGGATTGTTGGGGCAGTCGGCTATGGTGGTGAGGCTCATTTCCAAAGGCTATCCACTTCTTCACGCAGCGCGCCTTTCTCAAGGCGGTTATAGATATAGTTGCGCTGCCCAGCCTTGGCGTTGCCTTCCAGCTTCATGGTGAGCTCACTCACCTCCGTCTTGGAGCCATAGATTCCCAAGTATTTCAACTCGCCGATGATGCTGCAAACAAACTTCTTATTAAAGTCCGTGAACTTCTGTTTCCCGGTGTCGGCCAGGTCAGAAGGATGGGCCTCTAAGATCTGTCGCCACTTGTCGGCCGACAGCGCCTTCCACTGCTCGTCCATGAAATTATCGATGAGGTGGACGTAGTTGAGAGCTTGTTGCAGGCGGTGAGCCGCATCGGGCCTGTCGGTCACGCGGCCCACATAATCGAGGAGCGCCACGAGGGTGACGAACTTTCGGATGACCTTGCGCGGCGCGCGCCGGTAGTACATCATCTTCAGACAATTGCCTTTGTCGATCTGGTATTCGCGGTAGAGGCCGTAGGGGAAGGCCTCCAGGGCCTCCTCTACCCTCACCTTGTTGTCGTAACGCTTGGCCACCTCGATGAGCTCAGCCGACTGTGCCATCGTCTCCACCCGCCTGGCGAGCACCCGCTTCTCGTTGTCGGAGCCCATTCGTGTGATGATGTCCTCTAACTTCATGGCGTAGTCGTTCAGCTTGGTGTCGGCTGAATGTTTAAGGAGGTCGAGCAGCTTGTGGCGGTCCGCCGTCATCTCCCTGCTTGGATCGGTTGAGGTGAGCGCTAAAAAGACATCAAGGTCGCTCGTGAGCTGACTGATGTCGGTGACCTCCTGAGTGAGCAGATGTCTGATATCGGCAGCCAGCATGCAAAGGCGGTATTCCTCAGCCGTGGGCACCATGCAGGGAAGGTCGGCATAGGTGGTGGCCCATTTGTCGAACGAATCGTCGTTAACGGGCGGAATGACGGCTGCACAGTCGGGCACGCTCACTTCCACGCACAACGTTTGTTCCCAGGGCATGGAAGCCGTCACCTGCCCGTAGAGCAGGCCGTCGGAGGTGCGGTTGCAATAATATCTGATGGCATGGCATTGGGAGTCGCTCACATAGGCCACTTGAAAGGTGTCGATGTAAGCCATCACGGCCTCGGGGTTATAGAGGTTCTCGGGATCGGGCATGAGCACGACTCTCTTGCCGGGGGCTTTGTCCAATCTGGACTTCAGTCCCTCGCCCTGCCACGCATGGTGGCTAAATCCAACTAAATGACATTCGATATTTGTCATCCCTCCCTTTAAGGCTCTCTATATAACTCTTTCAGTATTAGAGTAAAAAGTCCATAGGCTTTACTCGGTGCAAAGATAATATAAATGTGAAAAAGCTGCAAGAGAAATGCCTGTTTTTTTACAGTTTTTCATCTTGCAGCTTTGAGCGATACCGGACAGATGCGCGAGCTTTACTGCTCAGCGCCCCCGGGTGTGCAGATAGTCGGCCACGATGCGCATGAAGCTGTTCAGGCTGGCATGCTCAATCTGCGTCTGATAGAAATAGCCCACAAAGCGAGGATGCCGGGCAGCAAGCCAGTGGAAGAGGCTGAAAAGTGGCTTGTGGGCCACGAGCTGCTGATAGTGGCTGCCCTTGCGGATGAGACGGCAGAGGCGGTCGTAGTCGGCCAGATAGTGCTTCGGCTTTTCCTCGGCGATGCTCACGGCAGCTCTCACGCCACTTTCCAGTGCATAGTAGATACCCTCACCGGTGAGCGGTTCGTTGAGTCCGGCCGCGTCGCCAATGAAGTAGACGTGGTTGTGCCAAAGAGGGCGTCGCAGTGGGTTGCCGATGGGAATCATAGCCCCCTGCAGACCGTAGCGCTCCTGGTGCTGCATGCCGATGGAGGTGCAGAAGTCGCGCATGGCCTTGCCGGCGTCGAAGTGCTTGCCCCGGAGCTTACAAAGGCCGATGCACTCCACATTGCCTTTGGCAAAGGCCCAGGCATAAGAGTCGGGCACGAATCCGAAATAGATGTTCACGCCATCCACACTGAGGTCGTGCCGGCTCACATTGAGCTCGAAGGCTGTGCTGTTGACGGCCTTCCGGCGGAAGGATGGGTCGTGGTGGTGAAGCAGATGCTCGGTGTGGCTCACGGCACCATCGGCGGCCACAAGCACATTGTAGCCGATGCGCTGGCCCGACTGGAGGGTCACGGTCTTGTTGTCGAAGTCGATGTGTTCGCAGCCGTCACCCTCGATGAGCTCGCCACCAAGTTTACGGAATTCGTGGGCCAGGAAGGTGTCGAAGCGGGGCCGGTCGACGAGATGGATGCGGCAGTCGGCCTTGCGCATGTCGGGCGTCAACTGGTCTTCCTGGGTGAAATCGCAGTCGACGAAGCACACACTACGCTGCCAGAGCCGCAGTCGGCCCTCGCTTGAGGCGAGCGTCTCGGCCATCAGCTGTTCATAGCTGTCGGGGCCGAGCAGCGGAGCGAGCACCTCGCGCGACTTGGCAGTGAGCACGCCGGCACAGAGCTTCACCCGCGGAAAAGTGGAGCGCTCAATGAGACAACAGTCGAGGCCCGACTTCAGCAGGCGGATGCCGCAGGCGCTCCCGGCAGGGCCAGCTCCGATGACTACTACTGGGTAGAAAAGATAAGGGTCGGTCATATTCTTTTTCATTGATGCCATAGTACCGGTCTTCAGCCTGATGCCCTTTGCCGGCACTGTGCTGCAAAATTACCAAAATCCTCTTGTAACGCCAACATTCCAGGGGCAAATCTTCTATATCCTCTCCCTTCGTAGAGGCAGCCTTACGGCTCCTTCGACATCTTTCCCGCTGTGTAGCCTGTCAACAGACAGCTTGCCGGGTTGCGGCCGGTCCATAAGCTATACTGCCGGGAATCTGATGCTCCAGCCATGCAATGGACGACCTCTCTGACCTACTCTCTCCCACTCTCGGAATGGGTCTGAGGCGCGTGCTGAGGCTTTCTACGCCATATGCCGTAGATGTCTCCGTCAATTGGCGAAGATAGTTCCGCCATATGCCGTAAACAGTTCCGCCAATAGGCGTACGAAAGCTGACCCCTTGTCGCCGGACTCCACCGCCAGGGGGGCAGCCCCTCACAGGTGGGCGTGCATGGACTGCAAGGGGTGTTGCACACCAATCTTTCTACCTGATAAGTGTTTGACGCACAGTGTGCAGCACCTTTGCATTGAAGCATCCTTTTGCAGCGCTTGACTGCATGTGCACTATCCGCTAACTTTGCCGGTGCTTTCCAAGGTGGAGAGTGGCCCACACTGTCCGGGCACCGGTGGTAGGATGATGAAGGCCAATACATAATAAAATAATAAACAGATTGTTATGGAAATATTGTTGAAGCGAGTATTGAAGTCGGAGAGTTTCACCATGGGACAGCTCTATCTGCCCCGAAAGGATGGCAAGGAGGGAATGGAACTGTTGTGTGATACGCTGGAGCCCACCTGGCGCGACCTGGCCCATGGGGCCAAGAAAGTATGGGGTCGCACGGCTATACCCGAGGGCCGCTATCCGCTGGTCATCACCAAGAGTCCCAAGTTTGGAGGCTGGCGTCCGCTGCTGTTGGGCGTGCCCATGTTCACGGAGGTGCGCATCCACGAGGGCAATACGCGGCGCGATACAACAGGCTGCATCCTTGTGGGGCGACAGGTGAGCCCTGGGGTGCTTGAGAACAGCCGCATCTGGCTCCGTCGGCTCATACTCAGGCTCACTCAGCAGGGCGACACGATAGAGCCTATGTTCATCACCGTGGAATGAAGGACGTTGACTGCTGAATCGTAACGGTTCCTCCCCTCCCATCGGTGGAGTAAGGGAGGAACCCTTCGGCCTATCGGCAGCCCCTCGGAACGTAAAAGTCCGGTGAATCTGTACTTTTTTGTCCCATGGGCGTGAGACTTTCTCTATTTTTGTGTAATTTTGCAATACCAATAACCGCTTAAATCGATGAACAGTAAGAAACAGGTAGTGGTGAGGGCAGTGACAACGCCCCGGCTGATGGACGACTTTATCCGTTTGCCTCAAGTGCTTTATAAGGACTCCGCGTGCTATGTGCCTCTGCCGGGCATAGTGGAGCGCGGCGACTTCAATGAGGCGAAGAACCCCTCACTCCAATCGTGCAAGGTGAAGCTCTTCACCGCCTATCTCGACGGTGAGTGCGTGGGTCGGGTGGCCGGCATCATCAATTTCAGGGCTAACAGCAAATGGAAGCAGCAGGCTGTGAGGTTCAGCCGCATCGAGTTCATCAATGATGCCGACGTGGCTGAAGCTCTGCTCTCGGCCGTCGAGCAGTGGGGGCGCAGTGAGGGCATGACCGAGGTCTACGGTCCACTGGGATTCAATGACTTCGACAAGGAGGGCATGCTGCTCAGCGACTTTGACCGACCGTCTTCCATGAACGAAATCTATAATCCGCCCTATTATCCCACCTTGATAGCCAGTCTGGGTTATGAGAAGGCTGCCGATTGGGTGCACATCCGGGTGAAGGTGCCCACAGAGGTGCCCGACAAGTATGCCAGGGTGGCTCGTCTCTGCCGCGAGCGCTATGGGCTGAGAGTAAGGAAAATCAATAATCACGACATCATCGAGGGAGGCTACGGGCGTCGCATCTTCCAGCTGCTCAATGATGCCTACTCTCCCCTCTTCGGCTTCATAGAGTTCACCGAAGCCGAGATAACCCTTTTCATCAACGAGTATATACGCATCATCGACAAGCAGCTCATTACCGTGGTGGAGAATGCCGAAGGCGACATCGTGGGCGTGGCCATCACTATGGGCTCGCTCACTGAGGGACTCCGGCGCGCGGGAGGAAAACTGTGGCCGTTGGGATGGCTATGGCTGTTGCGCTCGCTGAAGTTTAAGCACGAGGATACAGTCGAGATGCTTCTCATCGCTGTGCGTCCCGACTATCAGCTCAAGGGTGTCAACGCACTGTTCTTCGACGACCTTATACCTATTTATATTAGTTACGGCTTCAAGTGGGCCGAGACGGGTCCCCAATTGGAGACCAACGTGAGGGAGCTGCGCCAGTGGGACACGCTCTCGCCAGAGTTCATCAAGCGCCGCCGTTGCTGGAAGAAGCACCTTTAGGGGGCGCCGTGTCGCTCAGGCTCCAGCGTCTCGGGAAGGTCGCTTCTGGTTGCTCCTGATAATCAGTATCACGGCCGAGAGGATGAGCACAATGCCGACAGCCAGCCGAAGGGTGAACGACTCTCCAAAGATGCTCACCCCGATGACCACTGCCGTCAGCGGCTCCAGTGCACCGAGGATAGCCGACGTCGTGGGCCCTATACCATTGATGGCTACTGTCATCAGGAAGAGCGACAGCACGGTGGGCAACAGGGCCAGCTGAGTGGCGAAGGTCCACTCCCGCCATCCGTGCAGCAGCTGAAGGGACTCTCCGGCCACAAGGGCGTAGACCACGATTGCTAACAGGCCGAAGAGCACAATCCAGAAGGTGAACTTCAGCGGAGAGTAAGGAATATGGCTGCGCTGTACAGCGATGATGTAGACGGCATACAGCAGCGACGACAGCAGCACGAGGGTCATGCCCAGTGCCGACAGACGGGCCTCGCCGTTGCCATGATAGAGGAGACTGATGCCGAAGGTGGCAAGGGCTATGGAGGCAGCCGTCGCCCAGGTGATGTGCTCATGGTAGAAGACGGCCATCAGCACAGCCACCATGACGGGATAGCTGAAGAGAATGGTGGAGGCTACGCCGGCATCCATATAGAGGAAGCTCACGTAGAGCGTCACCGACGAATAGGCCATGAAAGCACCAAGAAACATCAGCCGGATGGCATAGCCCCAGCGTATGGCAAACTTCTCGCCGCGCACAAGCATCCACACCGCAAACATCAGTGCGGCCAGGGCATAACGATAGAAGAGCACCGAGGCCGGATGAATGCCGTCGGCATAGAGGTGGAGCGAGCCCAGTGGATTGGTACCGTAGAAGATGGCGGCCAGAATGCCGGCCGCAAATCCCTTAAATCTCATCTTGTCCATACGGGATGCAAAGTTAGCTATAATCTTCCGATCTGCCACCTTCCCGGCTCTTATTCTTGACCCTGCTTCGAACCGGAACCTGTGCAGCAGACTCTGCAGGCAGCAGTCTTCGCGCTCTTCAGGTTGAGACGGCCTGGGCCGGGCTGGCACTTTGGAACGCAATAAACAAGACATTCATTTGGAAGAGTCGGGAATTTTGAGTACTTTCGCATCATCGTTACTTAACTTCAAAGTATATGGAGAAGAAGAATATGACGGCTCAGCTGCCGTCGGAATGTACCACTATCATCGTGGGCGAAGAGATGATGGCCGATGGCTCGCGCGTCTTTGCCCGCTCCGAGGACTTCGATGCCCTCAAGTGCAAGAACTTCCAGGTGTTTCACGACACGGACGACGGCCCCACTGAGTTCGTCGCCCTCGACAGCAAATTCCGTTGCCCGTTGCCCAGCAAGCGTCTCGGCTACACGGCAATGCCCGACTATGGTTACCCCGGCGAATGGGGCAGCGCCGGATTCAACTCCCTCGGCATCGGAGAGAGTTCCACCGAAACCATCTTCAGCAGTTCCAAGGCACTCGAGGCTGATCCCTATGTGGAGGACGGCCTGGCAGAAAACTGCACCTATAACATCGTGCTGCCTTACATCCACTCGGCACGCGAGGGAGTGGAACGACTCGGAGCTCTCATCGAGAAGTATGGCTCGGCCGAAGGCTTCGGCATCGGCTTCATCGACAGCAAGGAGACCTGGTATCTCGAGAATGCCGGCGGGCACCGTTGGCTGGCTTGCAGAATGCCGAAGGACAAGTACTTCGTGACCGGTAACCAAAGTCGTTTCCGCCACTATGATCCCAATGACAAGGACAACTATATGGCCTCGGCCGACCTCATCAGCTTCGCTGCAGAGCACGGACTCTATGACCCCGCACAAGGTGAGTTCGACTTCCATGAGGCCTATGCCAAGGACGATGTCAACGACACCACCTATAACTATCCGCGTGTGTGGGGACTGCAGGCCATGTTCTCACCCAGCTTGCATAACGATGTGACAAAGAACACCTTCCCCGTGTTTGCAGAAGCGGCACATAAACTCTCAATAGCCGACCTGCGGACCGCCTTCCGCTTCCATTACGACAACACCGAGCACGACCCCTATCTGCACTGCAACGGAAAGGAACCCTATCGTCCGGTGAGCATCTTCCGCACCTGTCAGACCCACCTGCTGCAAGTTCGCCCCTGGCTGCCGAAGGAGATTGGCTGCCTGAGCTATGTGGCCGAGGGAATGGCAGATTTGGGTGTCTTCCTGCCTTACTACCAGGGCATCAGTGATATCCCTGCGGCTTACAAGAAGGGCAACGACCATTGCTCTGACGACTCGGCCTATTGGACCTTCCGCAAGGTGATGACACTGGGCATGACCAACTACAATGCCTATGCCCCGCTCATCAAGCAGACTTATGCTCAGCTTGAGGCCGACAACGATGCCGCGCAGAAGGAGATGGAAGCTGAGTTCCTGAAGTTGTGGCCCAATGACAAGGGCCGGGCTATGCAGCTGCTGCAAGACTTCTCCGACCGCGCCCTCACCCATGCGCTTGATGTGGCCCATGAGCTCACCAACGAGCTTCTGACGAGAATGACGGCCGATATACAGAAGGAATATCTGTTCCACGGTGCCTGATAGAGCTTACTCCGGCCGGTGACCGGTGGGACGCACAGCCGTCCTGCTGCCTTCCGACCGGAGTCAGCTTCACCTTACATCTGTAGTAAACCTAAGCATCACCCTTACTATAAACCCGACATTATGAAAGACATTCTATTGAGAATTCCAGTGCTTGCCCTCATGGCACTGATGGCTTTGCAGACAAACGCCCAAGTTATTCCCCAGCCAGTGGAGCTCACTCCGGCAGCCGGCACCTTCACCCTCTCCTCGGAGACGCGCGTACTCTGCAATCTGAAAAGCGTGGAGCGCAACCGCATGATGAGTTATCTGCGTGAGTTGCCGTGGAAGATGCGTTGCGGGAAGGAAGGCCTGAAGATGGAAAGTGTCGTGGAGCTGCGCAAGAGCCGGCTGCCCTTCTCTTCCAACAACGAGGCCTACTCGCTGACGGTCAGTCCGCACAAGGCCCTCATCAAGGCTAATACCGACGCCGGACTCTTCTATGGGCTGCAGACGCTCTTGCAGATGGGCACTGAGGACGGCAACACACTGAAGGTGGCCTGCGCCCGTGTGAACGACTACCCGCGATTCAGTTATCGTGGATGGATGCTCGACATCTCGCGCCATTTCTTTAACCGCGACTTCATAAAGAAGCAAATCAGAGCCCTTGCCCGCTACAAGATTAATACCTTGCATCTGCACATCACCGACAATGGAGGATGGCGCCTGGAGATAAAGAAGTATCCCAAGCTCACTCAGCGGGCTGCCTACCGCGCCACTGAAGAGTGGATGACTTTCTGCAATCCTCAAGGCTTCGACTACTGCACCCGCGACACCCCCAATTCCTATGGAGGTTACCTCACGCAGGCCGATGCGCGCGACATCGTTGAGTATGCGGCTTTGCACCACATGCAGGTCATCCCGGAACTCGATATCCCAGGTCACAACAATGAGCTCTTCGCGGCCTGCCCCGATCTGGCCTGTCCGGGAAAGACGCCGCGTACCAGCGGTGAACTCTGCATCGGTAATGAGAAAGTCTTCAGTTTCTACCAGGACGTGCTGACTGAGGTGATGCGGATATTTCCCTCAAGATACATCCACCTCGGAGGCGATGAGGCCAACCGCTCCAACTGGCAACAGTGTCCGCTCTGCCTCAAGAGGATGAAGGAAGAGCATATCGACAACGTGGCCGAACTGCAGAACTACTTCATGCTCCGCATGGAGCGGTTCCTCAGGCAACACGGCCGCAGCATGATAGGCTGGGACGAGATACTCGACGGCGACATCTCGAAGAGTGCCGTCATCATGTCGTGGCGAGGTGCCGGCGAGGCGACAGCCAAGGCCAAGACGCGGGGCAACAAGGTGCTGATGACGCCCACCTCGAACTGCTATCTCGACTACTATCAGGACGACCCTCAGACCCAGCCCAAGGCCATTGGAGGCTACCTGCCGCTAAAGAAGGTGTACGACTATGATCCTAACCCCGACAACAGCAGCCTTGTTATGGGTACGCAGGGGAATCTCTGGACCGAATTCGTAGCCACCGAGAGCCATGCCGAATATATGACCTATCCACGCATCCTGGCCATAGCCGAGAATGGATGGACACCGCAGGCCAGGAAGGATTACCCCGACTTCCATCGTCGCGTCCTCCGGGCATGCGCCTATCTCAAGTCACAAGGTTACAACACCTTCGACCTCACAACCGAGAAGGGAAAGCAGGAATAGTCGCTGACTCGCTGCACAGCAAATGCCCCCGGAAGGAAGGCCTGCTCTTGGACCACAAGTCAAAGAACCGTAAGCCTACACCTTCCGGGGGCATTGTCTGCAGTTGGATGGTCCGAAGGACATCCGTGTCGGCACCCAGCCGTGGCCCTGCTCACCGCAGCGTGCGCATGGCATTGAGCACGGCCAGAACCATAACACCGACATCAGCGAACACAGCCATGCCCATGGTAGCCCATCCGACCCCGGCCAGCACGAGTACGGCCACCTTGACCAGGATGGAGAACCAGGCATTCTCGGCGGCGATGTGCAGTGTGTGGCGGGCGATACGGATGGCAAGAGCTATCTTCGACGGCTTGTCGTCCATCAGCACAACGTCGGCGGCCTCAATGGCAGCATCGCTTCCCAAGGCCCCCATTGCAATGCCGACATCGGCAAGTGCCAGCACCGGAGCGTCATTGATGCCGTCGCCGACGAAGGCCAGTTTGCAGCCTTTATCGTTCGACTTCAGCAATTCCTGCACGTAGCTCACCTTGTCAGCGGGCATCAGCTCGGCATGATATTCGTCGAGCCCCAGTTGCCCTGCCACCGCCTGTGCTACCGCCTTACGGTCGCCGGTGAGCATCACGGTGCGCTCCACTCCGAGTTGCTTCAGTGCCCAGACAGCCTCCTTGGAGTCGGGCTTCACCTCGTCGGCAATGACGACGTGGCCCGCATAGTGGCCGTCGACAGCCACATGAATCACTGTTCCCACGATGTCGCTGCACAGTGAGCAGGCGTGAACATGAGCCCCCACGGCTTCCATCATCCTCACATTGCCCACGCAGACCTCCTTGCCGTTGATGCGCGCCTTCACACCCTCACCGGCCACTTCTTCCACGCTTTCCACCTGACAGTTGTCATGTTCTTGCGGATAAGCCTGGCGCAGGGCCGCCGCTATGGGGTGAGTGGAGAAGCGTTCCACATGGGCGGCCAGGTGGAGCAACTCGCGCTCATTGAGGTCATCGGGATGCACGGCCGTGACAGCAAAGACGCCCTTGGTGAGCGTGCCCGTCTTGTCGAACACTATGGTTCTCACCTTTGAGAGCACATCCATATAGCTGCCGCCCTTAATGAGGATTCCCTTGCGCGAGGCACCGCCGATGCCTCCGAAGAAGGTAAGCGGCACCGAGATGACAAGGGCGCACGGACAGCTTACTACCAGGAAGGTGAGCGCCCTATAGAGCCATACCGGAAAGGCCGAGGCATAGGAACCGCTGAACAGAGGTGGCACAAAGGCCAGCACCAGGGCAGCCATTACCACTATGGGCGTATAGATGCGGGCAAAGCGGCGCACGAAGTTTTCGCTGCGCGACTTGTTCTGGCTGGCATTCTCCACCAGACTGATGATGCGCGAGGCCGTCGACTCATTGAAGTTCTTGGTCACCTTCACACGAATGACCCCCGACAGATTGATGCATCCACTGTTCACCGCTTCGCCCTGGCGGACGTCGCGCGGCATGCTTTCGCCAGTGAGAGCCAGCGTGTTGAGCGAGGTGGCCCCATCAGTGATGATGCCGTCGAGGGGAATCTTTTCCCCCGGTCGCACCACGATGGTCTCGCCTACCCTTACCTCCTGCGGCGATACGTCGCTCAAGCTGCCCTTGCGCTCTACGGTGGCTCTGTCGGGACGGATGTCCATCAGACTGCTGATGGAATGACGGCTTTTATCCTCGGCATAGTCCTCAAAGAGTTCGCCCACTTGGAAGAAGAGCATCACGAACACGGCCTCGGGCATCTGGCTCTCGGCACCAGGGAGGAAACCGATGAGCAGTGCGCCCACTGTGGCCAAGGCCATCAGAAAGTCTTCATTGAAAGGGTCGGCCTTGCAGATGCCTTCCCACGCTTCGAGCAGCACGTCGTAGCCTGCTATGAGGTAGGGAACGAGGTAGACCAAGAGCTGCCCCCACATGGGGAGAGCATTCTGCCTCACCGTGAGCCAGGCTGCGAGCAACGTCGCAGCCGAGAGAATGATTCTAATGAGTTTCTTGTTCATATATCCTTAATTTTATTGTTTCTGGTTGCAAAGTTAAGGAAAAGAAAATGCAACTGGGTTGCAAAGTTCGGTCGGCCCTTTGGTGGTCCATTGACGAGTGTCGCCTCAGTACAAAACAAAAGGACAAACTCTTCCCCCGGGGAGGCTTTCCGCCCACAGTCTAAGAGCGGAAAGCAGCGGGAGGGAACAGCTTGTCCTTAAACCAATAATGCTTTAGTCGAGATTCAAGCTCTTCTTGATGGCGTCTATCTTC
>ONMG01000138.1 GCA_900318855.1 uncultured Prevotella sp. | reverse complement strand
GTGCAGAAGGGGGAATGAGCGAAAGCTTGTTCCCCCTTCGGCTCTTTTCGGGGTCAGATAATGAGTGTTGTATTGCCGCGGACGACCGCGGAATGTTTGTCAAGCTATGGGAAAATTGCCACGGACGACACGGACGCTTCACGGACTTTTTGTTAGCTGTGAGCTTTTTGCCACGGACGCCCACAGACGCTACACGGACTCTTCTAAGTACGCGTTATCTGGTAGGTGGAAGGAGAGTTGCGGCGATGGAACCTGGGGGAAGGATAGGCAGGAGAAGAAAAAGATAGAAATAATCATGTGGCTCTGTAGGTGCTACTCTAAACTTTTTATTAACTTTGCATCAGAATGAGGCAGGTGGCTGCCTTGATAACGAATGCGAATAGAGAATGGCGATCAGTAAGGCAAGGATAAAGTATGTTCACGCTTTGGAGCAGAAGAAGATACGCAATGCTGAAGGCGTGTTTGTCGCCGAGGGCCCTAAGGTTGTCGGCGATTTACTCGTTGCCTTCCGTCCGGTGTTGATTATTGCCACGTCAGAATGGTTTGCCCGCAACGGGCGGTTGGACTGTGAGTGTGTGGTGGTGACGGATGAGGAATTGCGTCGCACCAGCTTGTTGCAGCATCCTCAGGAGGTGATAGCCGTGTTTGAGAAGCCTTCGGAAGCCTTGGTTCCGATTGAGGAGGGACAACTCGTCCTGGCACTCGATGGGGTGCAGGACCCCGGCAACCTGGGTACGATTATCCGTATTGCCGACTGGTTTGGCTTTACCGATATCTATTGCAGCAAGAGTACTGCTGACGGGTTCAGTCCCAAAGTGGTTCAGGCTGCCATGGGGAGTACTGCGAGGGTGAGGCTGCACTACACCGACCTGAATGCCCTTTTGGCGGGGCTGCCTGAAGGATTCCCGGTATATGGTACTCTGCTCGACGGCAGGAGTATCTATACAGAGCCCCTTGAACATCAAGGCGTAATCATTATGGGCAACGAGGGCAATGGCATCTCGGCCGAAGTGCGCCGCCATGTGAACCATCCGCTGCTCATCCCCAACTATCCCCTTGGCCGGCCCACTGCCGACAGCCTTAACGTGGCTGTGGCCACTGCCATCACCTGTGCCGAATTTAGAAGACGACTATGAAGCAAGATGAATTATATAAGAATCGCAGTATCTCAGCATGTCTGAAGACTGCTTATGTGCTTTGGAGTACGAATTTTACAACCATTTGCAAACGTGTGTGGAAGCCGTTGTTGGCTTTGTCGCTCAGCAGTGTCGTTACCGTTGAGGCCGCCCTCACCGTTTATAAATCTGCGATGATGGGACAGTGGTCTGTGGGCGGAGGCATAGCGCTTCTGTTGGGTCTCGTTCTCCTCTTAGCCTCCTCCATGTGGTATCTGGCTGCTGTGATGACCCTTGCCACCCCGTTGGGACTGCGGAAATGTCTACGGCGCAGTGCTGCCGCATTGGGATTCCTGACTGGCAGTTTTATCGTGCTGTCGCTACTTCTCATGGCCGTCTCAGTGGGTTTCTTCCTGTTGGCCTCGAAAAAAATGTCCCCTATTACGGAAGCCACTTGGAATACGGGCATCCAGGCTGTCATCTTCCTGGTTTACCTGGTACTGATGCTGCCTTTTGCCTACAGTCTGATGAACTATTTCAATCAGCCCGACACCCGCTTTGTTGCCGGATTCCTCAAACCCTGGAGTAGGGGAATGCGTCATTGGGGACGTCTGTTTAGTGTGATGTTTTTCTCCGGTTTGATTCTCTTTATAATCGAGGCCCTGGTGGAGATGCCTCTCTATCTGCTCCTCAAGGCCGCAATGATGTCGGCTGACGGAGTGGCCGGCGGCGATGCATCCGGTCTGCCCGGCTCCTTCCCGGTGCTGTTGGCTGTAACCGCCCTCATTGTCTATGCCCTTATCTATTTAGTGACCGTATGGAATATCTTCACCCTTCATTATGCTTATGGCAGTATGGTCGCGACCGACCGCGAGAAGAAAGCCTTGAAGAGTGAACAGGAGAATCAGTGATGCAACCTTAGAATGATGAAGAGATATTTGTTTATCGACCGCGACGGCACCCTCGTGGAGGAGCCCTCCGACGAGCAGGTGGATGATTTCAGCAAGCTGAAGTTTGTCAAGGGCGTGATAGGAGCCTTGAACTTCCTTGCGCGTCATACGGACTATCGTCTTGTGATGGTCAGCAATCAGGACGGTCTGGGTACGCCGGCTTTTCCAGAAGAAGACTTCTGGCCTGTGCATCAGTTCATTGTTGACACCCTTGAGGGCGAGGGCATTCATTTCGACGAGCAGCTTATCGACCGACATCTGCCCGGCGACCATTCGCCCATGCGTAAACCGGGTACAGGTATGCTGAAGCCGTACCTGGATGATGCGGAATGCGATATGGCTGAGAGCTACGTCATCGGTGACCGGGAGACAGACCGGCAGCTGGCTGAAAACTTAGGGTGCAAGGCGCTCATCCTGGGCGACAATGGACTCGACTGGCCTGCCATCGCCCTACAGGTGTTTGCCTCCGACCGCATCGCTGAGGTACACCGGGTGACGAAGGAGACCGATGTCTACGTGAAACTCAATGTCGACGGTTCCGGCCATTGCGACATCCATACCGGTCTCGGTTTCTTCGACCACATGCTGGAGCAACTCGGCCGGCATGGTATGATGGATTTGACGATACATACGCAGGGGGACCTCGAGGTGGATGAGCATCACACCATAGAGGACACTGCCATAGCCCTGGGAACCTGTCTGCGGAAAGCTCTCGGCGACAAGCGGGGCATAGCCCGCTACGGTTTTTGTCTGCCTATGGATGACTGTCTCTGTCAGGTGGCTCTCGATTTCGGAGGGCGCCCCTGGCTGGTGTGGAATGTTGACTTCAAGCGCGAGAAGATTGGCGACATGCCCACCGAGATGTTCTTCCACTTCTTCAAGAGCTTGAGTGATAATGCATTGATGAACCTTAACATCAAGGCTGAAGGCACAAACGAGCATCACAAGATAGAAGGCGTCTTCAAGGCTCTGGCACGTGCGCTACGCTGTGCCGTGAAGCGCGATATGGAACATTTTGAGTTGCCCTCCACAAAAGGCACACTTTGACACCGGCTGTCACCTACAATAATATTGAGTTATGAAGAGACTTTCACTGTTTATTTTTCTTGCGGCCATCAGCACCCTTCGGGTCGTGGCCAAACCTTATGGTTACCTCTACTGTCACATGAGTGACCGCGGCGAATGGACTGCCTTCGCGCTGAGCCGGGACGGACTCCACTGGCACGACCTGAACAACGGCAATGAGGTCTACGATACCTATGTACACTCGCGCATCGAAGGTGGAGCCCGCGATGCCTATGTGGCCCGCGACGCTTCGGGCAAGGGCTTTGTCATGGTGACCACCGACATGTGTGTGGCCTCGAGCCACCAGTGGTCGAACTTCGGCATCGACCTGCTCACCTCGCCCGACCTCATTCATTGGAAGTCGGTGAGCATTGACTTCAGAAAAGGTCCGAAGGTGTTCAGCGACAGCACGGCAAAGGGCTTCTACAGCGATTACACGGCCATTCATCGTGTCTGGGCCCCGCAGGTGGTGTGGGTACCCGAACACCGGTGGGCCGACGGACGGCGTGGCGCCTATTTCATCTACTATTCGCTGCTCAGCTCCAAGCAAGACAAGTACGACCGGATTTTCTACTCTTGGGCCGACCGGTCCTTTACTCAGATTACCCAGCCCCGTCTGCTCATCGACTGGGGATATGCCACCATTGATGCCGACATCAATTTCCTGAAGTCGGACGGACGCTGGCATCTGTTGGTGAAGAAGGAAGGCGGTCATCCTGGCATATTCACGTCAACCTCGAAAACCTTAGAGGGTCCATGGCCCAAGCCTAATGAGACCGACTACATCAGTTTTGAGGGTAAGAAGCTCTGTGAGGGTCCATCGGCGTTTCACATCGACGGAGAGGAAGGATGGCGCGTGGCCTACGTGGAGTATAGCTCGAATCCCCATCGCTACCGCATTTGCAAGGCTGATGCCACGCTGTCGCATTTCAGTAGTCCCGAGGATATCCAGGGTGTGGAGGCCCCTCAGCACGGGTCGTTCCTCGCTCTCAGCAAGGCTGAATACATGCGGTTGGAAAACTATTGGGCACAGCGACAGAAAGAGGTGGCCGATGGCTATATCTTTCCCGGCAGACAGTGGCTCGACACCGACGGACATCCCATCAATGCGCATGGCGGTGGACTGCTCTCGCACGACGGACATTGGTACTGGTTCGGCGAATATAAGGAAGCCGACTCCAACAGTGCCCACGTGGGCATCAGCTGTTACCGCTCCGACGACCTTCGACGCTGGCAGAACTGTGGCATTGCCTTGCCAGTCTCAAAGGAGAAAGGCAGTGAGATAGAGCAGGGATGCATTATGGAGCGCCCGAAAGTGATATACAACCCACGGACCAAGAAGTTTGTGATGTGGTTTCACTTGGAACTCAAAGGACATGGTTACGATGCTGCCCGCTCGGCTGTGGCGGTTAGCGACTGTGCCGAGGGTCCCTACACCTTCCTACGGTCGGACCGGGTGAATGCCTGGTGCTTTCCACAGGGATTCAGTGAGGCCGACAAGAAGGCGGCACAGCATGCCCGCTTGGACGAGGCGAAGCCCTGGAGCGACGAATGGGTGCAGCTGGTGAAGCAAGGCGCACTGATGTGGCGCGACTATCGTACAGGGCAGATGGCGCGCGACATGACACTCTTTGTCGACGACGACGGCAAGGCCTATCACGTTTATGCTTCGGAGGAGAATCTCACCTTGCAGATAGCTGAGCTCAATGCTGATTTCACTGCCCACACCGGACGCTATTGGCGTGTGGCTCCCGCTGGGAAGAATGAGGCTCCGGCACTCTTCAAGCATGATGGCAAATACTGGCTCATCACGTCGGGCTGCACCGGATGGGCACCCAATAAGGCTCGTATGTTTTGCGCCGACAGTCTTTTCGGGGAATGGAGGCAGTTGCCCTCACCCTGTACCGGGCCTCAGGCCGACATCACTTTCGGAGCCCAAAGCACCTTTGTGCAGCCCTTGCCCGACGGTCGCTACCTCTTTATGGCCGACATCTGGCGTCCCAAGCATCCCGTCGACGGCCGTTATGTCTGGCTCCCCATCCAGTTCAAGGCCGACGGCAGCCCGGTCATTGCATGGCAGGACAAATGGAAGATGTGAGCACCCGCTTGTCCGAACTATCTGTGCGAGCCAAGGGTGTTACGAAATATCATTAACTTATAATTGTTATGACAGAAGAGAAATACAGAGTAGAAACCGATTTACTGGGCGAACTGAAGGTACCCGCCCAGGCTTATTATGGTGTGCAGACCCAGCGCGCCATCAACAACTATCATATCTCGAGAAAGAAGATGCGTGACTATCCTGACTATGTGGTGGCCATCGCTTATGTCAAGCTGGCAGCCGTACAGACCAATCACGCATTGGGCACTATCAACGATGAGATTGCAGGTGCCATCTCGCAGGCCTGTCGGGAGATTATTGACGGCAAGTTCCATGATAACTTTCCCATTGACATGATGCAGGGCGGAGCCGGAACTTCGGTCAACATGAATGCCAATGAGGTCATCGCCAACCGGGCCCTCGAGATTCTGGGCCATAAGAAAGGAGAGTACCAATATTGTTCGCCCAACGACCACGTGAATTGCGGACAATCGACAAATGATGTCTATCCCACCACGATACGTCTGGCCATCATCCGGATGAACAAGACCTTGGTGGCCTCGCTCACGGGGCTCATTTCGGCCTTCCGCTATAAGGCCGATGAATATAAGGATGCCATTAAGATGGGGCGCACCCAGCTGCAGGACGCTGTGCCGATGACCTTCGGTCAGGAGCTGAATGCTTATGCCGACAACCTGGAGGAGGAGATTCTCAATCTGGAGCGCAATGTGCGCCTGCTTCATGAAATCAATATGGGCGGTACGGCCATCGGCACGGGACTGAATGCTGTTCCGGGGTTCGCAAAACTCTGTGCGGCCAATCTGAGCAAGCTCACCGGTGAAAGCTTCGTATCCTCGCCCGACCTGGTGGAGGCTACTCCCGATACCGGTGCCTACGTTAGTTATTCGGGTGCATTGAAGCGTCTGGCCATCAAGATATCGAAGATTTGCAATGACCTGCGTCTCTTGGCATCGGGGCCTCGTTGCGGACTGAATGAAATCAATCTTCCTCCCAAGGCTCCCGGTTCGAGCATCATGCCTGGAAAAGTGAACCCCGTTATTCCCGAAGTGACCAATCAGACATGTTTTAAAGTTATCGGCAACGATACCACGGTGACGCTGGCCGCAGAGGCCGGACAGTTGGAGCTGAATGTGATGGAACCTGTCATCACAGAGTGTCTCTTCGAAAGTCTGTGGTGGCTGAGCAATGCTATTGATACGCTCACGGAGGAATGTATCCTTGGTATCACGGTGAACAAAGAGCGCTGCTATGAAATGGTGAAGAACTCCATTGGAATCATTACTGCCCTGAACCCTTACATCGGTTATAAGACCAGCTCGAAGATTGCCAAGGAAGCCAATGAGACCGGACGCTCGGTCTACGACTTGGTGCTGGAACACAAGGTGATGACCAAGGAGGAACTCGACAAGGCCCTCGACCCTGTGGAGATGCTGCAATCACATAAGTTCATCACGAAGCATCTGTCGTCGAATTGACTGTAGACAGCAGTTGCCGCCTCTCTGTCAGACCCCTGCCGGCAGGGAGGCGGCATTGCCTGATTAGAGTAGGGGAGTATTAGCTACACTTTTGCACATATATAGCCACTTTGAAAGTCTTTAGGTTCCTTCTGTCCGTTGTCGTCGTCCTGCTGTTGTCAGCTTGTTCAGCCACTAAGTTCGTGCCCGATAACCGCTATCTCCTTGAGAGTGTGGAATTGGCGTCGGATGACAAGAATTTCAATGCTGCCAACATGGAGCCTTATATCCGGCAGAAAGCCAACTCTAAATGGTTTTCCATTTTCAAGATACCCTTAGGCACTTACTCGCTTTCTGGAAGAGACAGCACGAAGTGGATTAACCGTACTCTCCAGCGCATCGGTGAGACTCCCGTGGTCTATGACACCCTCCAAGCCCGCCTCTCGTGTGAGGATCTCCGTTTGGCAATGCAGAATATGGGCTATATGCATGCGTCGGTAGAGCTGAAGACCAAAAACAAAGGCAAGAAAGTCAAGGTCGTTTACAAGTTGCATCCCGGAGAACCCTATCTCATTCATTCCGTGCGCTACCGTATTGATGACCCGGTAATCGACTCTTTGCTGCAATTCCATAATCCGGCTTATCAAGGATTGCATACCGGTGACCGTTTCACTACCGACAGACTGGAAGCCGAGCGCGAACGGGTGTCGCGTCTGCTGCTCGACCGTGGCTATTTCAGGTTTCACAAGGATTTCATCCGTTATGAAGCTGACTCAGCGGCACAAAGCCGAGATGTGAATATCTGTTTCCATCTCCTTCCTTATGCCAGCTCCGCACACCCAGAGGGCGGGTTGCATCCCCGATATTTGATTCGGAACATCAATTACCAGGCATCCGACAGCGGACGCGTCTTCCTCCGCCATGGAGTGCTTCTCGACAATACGGCCATACAATCCGGGCATCCCTTCAGTGCATCGGCCCTTCAAACCACGTATAACAATTTTGCACGCTTGCAGGCCGTGCGCTTCACCAATATAAGCTTCCGCGAGGTTCCCGACTCTAATCTCCTGGATTGCGATATCCAGCTCTCCCCAGTGAAGCCAAACACCCTTCTCTTCCAGCCTGAAGGCACCAACACAGCCGGTGACTTAGGTGCTGCCGTATCGCTCACCTGGCAGAACCGTAACCTCTTCCGAGGCAGTGAGCTGCTGTCGGTGGAGCTGCGTGGCGCTTATGAGGCCATAACGGGACTGGAAGGATATAGCAATCAGAATTATCAGGAATATGGCATCCAGACCAAGCTTACTTTCCCTCGCTTTCTTGCACCGTTCCTGTCAAGGTCTTTCCGTCGGCAGCCTGGTGCAAGTACTGAATTCTCAGTGGCTTGGAACCTACAGAACAGGCCTGAATTCCATCGTCGGGTCTTCAGTACAGCCCTGCGCTATCGATGGAGTGAACCCGACCATCACCTGGCTTACCGGTTCGACCTTCTCGATCTCAACTATGTCTATATGCCTTGGATATCAGCGACTTTTAAACACGACTATCTCGACAGTGTGAGCAATCGCAATGCCATTCTCCGATACAATTACGAGAATCTGTTCATTATGAAGATAGGCTTCGGTCTTCGCTACAGCAATGGCTCTAATGCCTTCAGGGCTAACATAGAGACAGCCGGCAACATACTCAATGGATTCTCGCACCTCTTGGGACAGCAGAAGAACGGTAACGGGCAGTACACTTTCTTGAATATTGCCTATGCGCAGTATGTGAAATTTGATTTTGACTATACGCACCTCTTCCAGTTTGACCCAAGTAATGCCCTGGCCTTGCATTTCGATTTTGGTATTGCGTGGCCCTATGGCAACAGTACGGTTCTGCCCTTCGAGAAGCGTTATTTCTCCGGTGGCCCCAACTCGGTACGTGGATGGGGCGTAAGAGAGCTCGGACCGGGAAAATTTAGGGGTACAGATGGGCGTATAGACTTTATCAATCAAACCGGCGACATGAAGCTGGACCTCAATGCTGAATACAGGACCAAGCTCTTTTGGAAGTTCAATGGTGCTGCCTTCATTGACGCGGGAAATATATGGACCCTACGTAGCTATCCCGAGCAGCCGGGAGGTCAATTTCAGTTGAACAGTTTCCTTAAGGAGATTGCTGTCGCTTACGGGCTCGGTATCCGTCTCAACTTTGATTATTTCATCATACGCTTCGACATGGGTATGAAAGCCATCAATCCTGCTTACGTCTCCCACGATGAGCACTATGCTTTCCTGAATCCCGATTTCGGACGTGACTTCTGTTTCCACTTTGCAGTCGGACTACCCTTCTAATTCTAAAGTATGCAGAGCGTAGATGGCAATTGCTGCCAGGGAGAGGGGGAGTGCCCTCAGCAGTGGCTCACGTATGGGTTTCAGCGATGAAAG
>ONMG01000084.1 GCA_900318855.1 uncultured Prevotella sp. | reverse complement strand
TTCTGAAGGCTGCCGGCATTGGCTTTCTTGTATTCACGTACTGTGAACACCTGGAGTGCGCCGAGGGTGTGCTTGCCGAAGGTGCGGTTCCACCACAGGCGGCTCTCGGAGTACATGCTGCTGGTGACGTCCTTCTTGCCTTCCTTATAAGTAAGGTAGTCGGTTCCATTCTCATTGATACGCGACACGTGATAGGTGTTGGCATACGAGTCATAGGTGTCGAGTGCATACCAGTAAGGAGAGTAGGAACGGGTGACGTCGTAGTAGGAGTAGCGGGTGAGGTTGAAGAGCGTCATGAACTTCAGCCCCTTGGTGATGAAGTTGAGGTCTTGGTCGAGCTGCACGGAAGCAATCATCTGTGAGCGCGTGTAGTCCTTGTAGCCGCGCACCATCTCGGCATAGGGGTTGCGGTAGTTGCCAGCCTCATAGTTACCGAACATGATGTGCTTGAGCCCCACATGGTCGGCATCAGCGGGATAGTAGGCGGGGAAGAGCACGGGAGAAGAGTGCATCACATTGATATACATGTCGGAACCACTCGACATCGGTCCGCGATAGTCATCGAAGTTGCCCGTGAGCCTTATGCCGAGCTTGGTGGTCTTGGTGACGTTGACGTCGACATTGGAACGGAGCGTGTAGCGCTTCAGGTCGATGTTATTGTTATAGCTGTTGCGGTGGTCCACTTTAAGGATACCTCCGTCTTGCGTGAAAGCTGCCGAGACATAGTAGGAGGCCGTCTTTCCGCCGCCACGCACGCTAAGGTCAGCACGTGTGCTCTGTGAGTGGTTTTTGAAGAGCATCTTGTACCAGTCGTTGGCGGGATAGATGATGCGGTTGGCTCCAGGCTTGCCGGTCTGCTCAATCTTGTCCTTCGAGAACATCAGCTCGCCGAGCGGGTCGCGGGTGGAGATAGCCTCATTGTAGAGTTTCATGTAGGTCACGGGGTCGGCCAGTTCCACATCACGCGTGGGCGAGGAGAACGAGGTCTCCACACGGGCGAAGATAGTAGCGGGCCCCTCCTTGCCATGCTTGGTGGTGACGAGGATGACACCGTTGGCACCGCGGGCTCCGTAAAGGGCTGCTGCCGAGGCATCCTTCAGGATGGAGAAGCTCTCGATATCGTCGGGGCGCACCCGGGCGAGGTCCTCGGTGGTGAGCTCGATGCCGTCGATGAGGATGAGGGGCTTCGAACCGCCCTGTCCGAAGGTGGTGATGCCGCGCACGAAGAAGTCGGCATTATCCTCGCCGGGCTCACCCGACCGCTGATAGCCGATGAGACCGGCCACATTGCCGGCCAGCGAGGCTGTGAAATTGCTGGAGGGCGCCCGCAGATCCTCGGGGCGCACCGTGGTGATGGAGCTCACCACACTTTCCTTCTTCTGCTTACCGAAGGCCACGACGGCCACTTCCTGCAGCTCGTCGGCCTTATCCTTCAGGGCCACGTTGATTTCTGTCTTGCCCTGTACGGCAATGACCTGGGTCTCCTTGCCGATGAACGAAAACTGGAGAGAGGTAGAAGGAGAGACCTTGATTTCATACTGACCATTTAAGTCGGTAAGGACTCCTTTCGTACTTTTCATGACTTGGACGGTTACTCCCGGCATTGGGTCACCCGTCTCTTGTTCTATCACTTTGCCCTTCACGGTGATTTCCTGTGCCTGCATACTTATAGGCACTAAGAGCAGAAGCAACAAAAGTAATATACAACTACTTCCTTTGTACTTCATATACCTGGTATTTTTAAGAGTTAGTGAGGCAAAGTTATATAAAATTCCTCAACATTGCCAAATAAATCTTGTACTTTATAATCCATTAACATACAATTTTAACATTATCGACTCTTATGCTGCAATTTGCAACCTTAACGGCCCTATTTCAGTAACCTTCTCAAGAGAATGCTGACAGACCGGAATATTAAGGTAAGGTTTACTAACTTGAGCATATCAATCGCATCAGCCATGTATTCTAAACTTGGGTGTGATACTTTGACGAAGTGAGGGAGAACCAGGATAAACCTTCCTGCGTCAACAAACAATGGCTGATATTTACAGGCTTATAGAAAGCTACGCAGGGATCGTTATTTCAAAGGGTATGGCGTTAAAGAATTGACCATCGACACCAGTACTTCGCCTGAATTATTCCAATACTCCCAAAGGATTACACCAGACACCTCGTAGCAAGGACAGTCCCGAGGGGGATGAAGCATGAGTAACACTACGATCAGGCGGCTGAAAAGAACGCAGACCGGGGATGATGTGTCTCAGAACCATGCTATAGTGCCCCGAGGGGGGCACACGAGCTCGAAGTGAGCAGAAGTCCTACGTAGCTACAACCACGGATGCCTTCTGTGAGGTCTATGTTCCTTCACCTTCCGTCTTTACACCAATCAGTTATATAATTCCATCCTCTACTCTCATCTACATTCCTTGACACCAGCAGCTCCGGCCTTCTGTGGTAGGCCTCGCTGAGTGTTTCGGCCATGGGGTCAGCATGCTTACGGCATATGGTGTACATGTCTCCGCCAATTGGCGTACATAGCTCCGGCATTTGGCGTAGATATCTCCGCCAATTGGCGTAACATCCGGCACCCTTGGTGCACGGCGTCCCGACGCTGCCGATTTTAGCAGATGCAGCAGGCCGTCCAGACCTCATCAATGCGTCACGCTAAATTGACTTTGTGTGTTAGTTTCTTCTACCGGTTTGCTCCGAAGCAGGGTTTCGGCAAACCGGCGCCGGGAAGAGGCTGAGGGTGCAGCCCTTGCATCAGCGCAAGTCAATCGCTTGCTTATTTTATGCGTCGCAGGCGCAATTTTACGCGACAGCGATTTTCGTCATAGACAAGCTTTGCCCCCGTAAGGGGTGAGGATAAAGCTATGGGATAGTCGTCGAGCTTGCTCGTAAGTCAATCCCATAGCGTTATCCTCAGGGCTCCATTGGGAGCGGAAGCCTTTCCATGACCATTTTCCTTCACCTTTGTCTCCACGCATCAACCAGCTAAAAACACTTGCCGTGAGATTTAGGGTGACGCATTGACAAAGTCAGGAAACTGGCTAGCAGGCAGCATTCCACTCCATACAACATAGCCGCATCGGCCACTGCAAGGAAAGACCGATACGGCTATGGAAAAGCGACACTGAAAAGCGATGCTTACTTATACTTGAATCTTATTGGGTCGTCGTATTGTTCCTGCAAGCGCAACAGTTCCTTCTTGAGCTTCAGCGTCAGCTTCTCTGTGCCCGGACGCCCATAGATGTTGTGCATCTGCTCGGGATCGGTCTTAAGGTCGAAAAGTTCCCACTCGTCAATGTCATTATAGAAGTGCATCAGCGAATAGCGCCCGGTTCTCACACCGTAGTGGCGACAAACGCTGTGCTCAGCCGGATATTCGTAGTAGTGATAGTAGAGCGAGTGGCGCCACGTCTTGGGATTCTTCCTCTGGAGTAAGGGCAGGAGCGAGACCCCCTGGATATCGGAAGGCACCTTGACTCCGGCCAGTTGCAGGAAGGTGGGTGCATAGTCGATGTTCTGCACCATCTCACTAATGTCAGCGTGCTTGCCCCCAGGCAGATAGACGAGCAAGGGAGTGCGGAAGCTCTCCTCATACATGAAGCGCTTGTCGAAGAAGCCATGCTCACCCATATAGAAGCCCTGGTCGGAGGTGTAGACAATCATCGTGTTGTCGAGCAGTCCATTGTCCTTTAGATACTGGATGACGCGGCCCACGTTGCGGTCGATGGAGGTGATGACACGGCAGTAGTCGTGCATATATCGCTGATATTTCCATTCGGCCAAGGCCCGCCCGCTGAGCGAATCGCGCTTAAATTTGGCTATGATGGGTTTGTAGTGGCGGTCCCACTGCTGGCGCTGCGAGGGCGACATGCGGTGATAGTTGTTGAAGCCCCATTCTTCGAGCTCCTTATTGTTGGTATGCACGTCGGGGTCGTACATCTTGAGGTCGTAGACGAGATTCATGTCCTTCTCGATGTTCATCTGCTGTTTCTGCGCGGCGAGCCTGCCCTCGTAATTGTCGTAGAAGTTGTCGGGCATGGGGTATACCTTATCATTATATAAGTCGAGGTCGCAAGTGTCGGGAGCCCACACGCGGTGAGGAGCCTTATTATGCAGGAGCAGACAGAAGGGTTTGCTCTTGTCGCGCTTGTTGCTCAGCCAATCGAGAGCCACATCGGTAACGATGTTGGTCACGTAGCCCGAACGGCGAAGCTGCTTGCCATTGCAGATGAAGTCAGGATTGTAGTAGTCGCCCTGCCCGATAAGGATGTCCCAGTAGTTGAAGCCAGTGGGCAGTGAGGTGAGGTGCCACTTGCCTATCATGGCCGTCTGGTAGCCAGCCTGCTGAAGCAGCTTTGGAAACGTCTGCTGCGAGCAGTCGAAGGTCTTGGTATTGTCAGTGAAACCGTTCTTGTGGCTGTGCTTACCGGTGAGCATGCAGGCCCGTGAAGGACCACTCAGTGAGTTAGCCACAAAACTATTCGTGAAGCGGGCGCCATGATTGGCTATCCAGTCGATGTTGGGAGTCGACACAAAGCGGTCGTCGTAAGCACTGATGGTCTGATAGGAATGATCATCACTCATGATGTAGATGATGTTCATCGGTTTCCTGGCTGTCTGAGCCAATGCCGATGCCGCCCATCCCAAGGTGAGTGCTCCGGCAAGAAATCTCTGTTGATTCATGTTGAAAGTTATTGATTGGATTAGTTGTCTGTTCGGTGTTTCCTTTCTTTCGTCTTGGGTGTCAGCTTCTTCAAGCGGCGTGCTGCCTCGGGTAAGTCGGGGCACAACTGAAGGGCCTTTTCATAATTGCGCCGGGCAGCCTCACGCATGTGCTCATGCTCGCACTCCTTGCCCATGACAAGATACTCTACGGCCAGCTTCTTGAGCTGTTCCCGGCGCTGGGCCGCCTCGCCCTCAAGGGCAGCAATGCGGCTGCGGAGTTCATTGATGACGTTGAGCTTCCGACGGATAAGACGTTTGGCCACAGGCTTCTCGATATCGTAGCGGCTATGGATGGCGAGGAAAAAACTGTCGAGCGCATGCTGCATGTCGCCCTTATCAAAGGCCTTCACACAGTCGTAATATTCCTGGTCGGCCTTACTCTGACGCAACACACTGTCGATGAGCTGACCGTTGTTGTAGTTATAGGCGAAATGCACCACTTCCTGCTTCACGAAGACTTCTTCGCGGCGGATAGGCTCCTTGAGAGTAAGACCTTCGAAAGAGCGGCAGCGTGAGAGTGCCACATAAGTCTGCCCACCTGCGAACACTCCACCCGTGAAGTCTATTTTCACTTGCGAGAAGGTAAGTCCCTGACTCTTATGCACGGTGATGGCCCAGGCCAAACGGAGTGGAAGCTGCTTGAAGGAGCCCACCTCATCTTCCTCTATCTTGTGTTCCTGCTCGTTGTAGGTGTAGCGCATATTGCTCCACACCTCGGGTTCCACGTCAACCTCGTCACCCTTCTCTGTGATTACCATGACGCGACCGTCCTTGCCGGTCTCAATGGCCGAGATGGTACCCAAAGTGCCATTCACCCAGCGCTTCTCACGGTCGTTCTTCACAAAGAGCACCTGCGCACCAAGCTTGAGCTCCAGCTTTTGCGGAGCCGGCAGGCTACTCTCAGGGAACTCGCCTTCAACGACACCCTCAAAGCAGACGGGCTCGCCGTCGAGTCGCTTCAGGTGCTGGTCATTGATGTAGTCGACTGTGTCACGACGCGAAGAAAGGGTGATGGAGAGCTTGGTGTCGGCCGACGCGACCGTAGCCCCTACCCTGCTGTTGAGCATTCGCAGATCGGCGTCGCTCACCCTCGCAGTGCGAATATCGTCGAGCAGCGACACGAAGGCCGGATCTTTCTGTCGGTAGACCTTGCGCAGCTCTATGCTTACGAGCTGCATCTGCTGAAACACCTTGGCGTCGAAGAAGAATTTGGAGCTGTAATAAGGCTGAAGCAGGCGCCACTCATCGTCCTTGAGCACAGGTTCCAACTGATAGATGTCGCCGACCAGAAGCAACTGCTTGCCACCGAATGGCTCTCGCATATTATGGCAGTAGACGCGAAGCACACGGTCGATGAAATCGATGATGTCGGCACGCACCATGCTAATCTCATCGATGATAATCAGTTCCACCTCTTTGAGTAACTTTATCTTCTCCTTATTGTATTTAAGGGTATTACGGATATTACGGGGTGAATAGCGTACATCATCGGGCAACAAAGGATAGAAAGGCAGCCGAAAGAAGCTATGAAGCGTCGACCCGCCAGCATTAATGGCAGCAATACCTGTGGGAGCCAGAATGACATGCTTCTTCTTGGTGGTTTCTGCAATATAGCGCAAGAAGGTCGACTTACCCGTTCCTGCTTTGCCCGTAAGAAAGAGCGACCTGCGTGTAAAGCGTATTATCTGCAGGGCTTTCTGGAGTTCCGGATTGTCGAGGTCGAGATTCATGCTAAAAGTGAAGATAAGGAGCACAGTCCTGAGTCGGACCGTGCTGAATGATTGACAATTGCCGTCTATGTCTGCCCGCAAAAGGCAGACATAGACGGCAAGATGAATGCTAAATATTGTCGAGGGTCACCTGCTGCTCCTCCTGCACATGGTGGCGCTGAGGGGTGGGAGCGGTCTTCTCTTTGTCCTTTTCCGGACGCTCCAGGGGAGTCACAACGGGATTACCCTCCTCGTCCATAATACTGTTCATCGTCGTGTCACGACGCACCGTATCACGCTTTGCATGAGGCACATAGCTGGCACAGGTGTACATGGAGCTGGTGATATCGGCATCTTTTGGCTTACCAAACTTAGCATGATACTTCTGGAAAGCGGGATCTTGCAAGAGCGACTGCAGGAACAGTCCGCATATGGGCAAGGCCGTTCGGCTACCCTGTCCTAAGGCGCCCGTCCGGAAATGGATACAACGGTATTCGCCTCCTACCCAAGCACCGCATACCAGCTTCGGACTGACGGCCATGTACCACGCATCAGAGTGGTTATTGCTTGTGCCTGTCTTGCCACCCCACTGCGTGTCCTTGAATGGGCCAACGTAGCCCCACAGACTCATTGAGGTGCCCCCAGGCTCGGTGAGACCTCCCAAGAGCAATTGCTGCACTAGGAAGGCTGTCTTGTAGGGCACGGCCTGCTTCGGATTGTCGTTACCCACAAAGACCTCGTTGCCATCCTTGTCAACAATCTTGGTGATGATGACCGGGTCGTGGTGCATACCGTCATCGGCAATAGTGCTGTAGGCATCCACCATCTCGAGCAGATTGACGTCCGAAGAGCCCAAAGCCAACGACGGCGTATTGTCGAGCGGGCTCTTGATACCCATCTTCTGAGCAGTCTCTATGATGCGGTCAATACCCATCTGCTGCCCCAGGCGCACGGCTATGGAGTTCACACTTCGGGCGAAGGCGCTCTTGAGCGACATTGAGTCGCCTGTGAAGTAGCCATTGGCATTCGACGGGGTCCAAATGACATCCTTCTTCTTTATCTTGTCGTACACCTGCATGGAGATGTACTCATCACGGCGCTTGTCACAGGGGGTGAGTCCCTGGTTCATGGCCTCAGTGTAGACGAAGAGTTTAAAGGTGGAGCCGGGCTGCCTCTCGGCCGACACCTTGTCGTACTTCCAGGTGTTGAAGTCGATGTCGCCCACCCAGGCCTTCACAGCTCCCGTATTGGGCTCCATGGCAACGAAGGAGCAATGCATGAACTTCACCATATAACGGATAGAGTCCATCACTGACATATCCTGCGTGATGGTTCCCTTATCGTAGTCGAAGAGCTTCACCGGATGTGGCTTATTGAGATAGTAGTTCACGGAGTCGGGCTGTCCCGGATACTTAGCCGTAAGGTATTTATAGACAGGCAGCCGCTGGGCGATACCCTCAATGAAACCAGGAATCACCTTGCCGTTCTCGTCTATCCACGGGTCGTTATTGCCCCAATGGTTCTTGAAGTTGCGCTGAATGATCTTCATCTGTTTGCGAGCAGCATCCTCAGCATACTTCTGCATCCGACTGTCGATGGTGGTGTAGATTTTCAAGCCACTGGAATAGAGGTCATATCCCTGGTCGAGGAAGCCGTTCTTCTTGAGGTAGTCAGCAATATACTCACGGAAGTAGAGCGCCTGACCATCATAGTTCTCCTCAACCTTGTAATCGAGCTTCATCGGCAACTGGCAGAGGGAGTCGCAGTCGTGCTGAGAGAGGTTGTGATAGGCCACCATATTACGAAGCACCGTATTGCGACGGGCCGTACTGTTCTTAGGATTCGTACGGGGATTATACATGGTGGTCGCCTTGAGCATGCCGACAAGCGTGGCAGCCTGCTCGATGGTGAGCTTCTTGGGAGTGGTGTTAAAGTAGGTTTTGGCAGCTGTCTTCACACCAAAAGAATTGGAACCGAAGTCCACCGTGTTGGCGTACATCGTGATAATCTCCTTCTTGCTGTACACGGTCTCCAGCTTCGTGGCAATGATCCACTCCTTGCTCTTCACAATCAGTATCTTCAGTCCGGGAATCTTGCCCAATAGTCCTGTGCTGTACTGTGAGCGCACGCGGAACATGTTCTTGGCCAGCTGCTGAGTGATGGTAGAGGCACCTCGACCGTCGTGGTGAAGAATGGCATCCTTGAACGCCGAGAAAAGACCTATGGGGTCGATTCCAAAGTGTTTATAAAAGCGGACATCCTCCGTGTCGATGAGGGCATGGAAGAAATAGGGACTCACATCCTCATATTTCACCGGGGTACGGTTCTCATTGAAGAATTTACCAATCAGCTTGCCATCGGCACTATATATCTCGGAGGCCTCACTGGTCTGTGGGTCCAGGATACCGGAGAAATAGCCGGGCGACTTACCAAAGAGCCAAAGGAAGTTGATATCGACAGCTCCCAAATAGAGAAAGAAAGCAACTATTAAAGAGACGACGCCGATGAGGGCTTTCTTATACCAGGGCTTGCCTCTGTATAGACTTTTATACCAAGGCCAAAAACGCTTGGCCTTACTCCAGAAGACACCTGCAAACCTTTTTATCTTATCCCACATAGATATAGATGTTGACTTTATAATGCAAAAATAATAAATAACTGGTGAACTACCGGTTATCGTCTATATAATTTATGATTTCTTCAATGTTGTCGGGGTTGAACCATTGGATGTCGGTCTGCTTGCGGAACCAGGTGAGCTGCTTGCGCATATACTGACGTGTGTTCGACTGAATCTGGCGGATGGCCTCTTCCAAAGGCAAGACACCGTCGAAAAAAGCAAAGAGCTCTTTATAGCCGACGGTATTGAGTGCATTGACTCCTCTTTGGGGATACACGCTACGGGCCTCGTCGAGCAGTCCACGATCCATCATATCGAGCACTCGCTGATTGATACGGCTATAAAGCTGTTCACGCGGACGATCGAGCCCTATCTTCACCACACGGAATGGGCGGGGCTTGCGGCTGTGTGTACGAAAGGAGGAATAGGGCTTGCCGGTCATATGGCAGATTTCAAGCGCATGAACCACCCGGCGCGGATTCTTGCGGTCGATTTCCTCGAAATGCACCGGATCCAGTTGTCGCAGCTCCTCCACCAAAACATCCAAACCCTCTTGTTGTAGCCTTGACTTCATCCACGCTCTCGTTGCCTCATCGACAGTCGGTATGTCATCAATACCATAGCATACAGCATCAATATACATCATGCTCCCGCCTGTTAGCAGTACCGCCGGCAACGATGACAACTCAGTACAGAGCAAATGCAGAACATCCTGCTCATAACGCGAGGCACTATAATAATCCTGCAGATGATGATTGCCGACAAAATAATGCTTCACTTCGCACTGCTCTTCCCGGGTGGGTGCAGCTGTGCCGATAGGGAGCTCTGCGAAAATCTGACGTGAGTCGGCATTAATGATGGGGGAGCCTATGTGCTGAGCAAGACGAATACAAAGTTGCGTCTTACCCACACCTGTTGGCCCAAGAACAACGAAAAGCGTTTGCATGCCTTAAAAAGTCCCGTCGGCATCAGTAGACCGACGGGACATAATAGCTTTATCGGATGATACCACGCTTCGAGGCTTTCACAAAGCTGATGATATACTGAATTTCGGGAATGAGCTGGAGGTTCTTCTCTATTTCCTGAATTCCTTCTTCCAAAATACCCTTGGAATACAGCAAACGGTAGGCTTGATGTATGAGATCTATCTTCTCGTTGCTGAAACCATGGCGGCGCAGGCCCACCAAATTGATTCCAGCATAGCGAATGGGCTCCTTCCCGGCAATAATATAGGGAGGAATGTCCTGCGAAAATCGACTTCCGCCCTGAATCATCACATATCCACCGATATGGCAGAACTGATGGCACAGCACTTCGGCACTGACAATGGCATTGTCGTCACAAGTCACCTCGCCCGCGAACTTAGTTGAATTGCCAATAATGAGATTACTCCCGAAGAAACAGTCATGGGCAATGTGCATGTTCTCCATCAGCAGATTGTTGTTGCCCACCTTGGTAGTACCTTTAGAGGCCGTACCGCGCGAAATAGTGACATTCTCCCGGATACTGTTGTTGTCGCCTATCTCACAAATGGTATCCTCTCCCTTGAACTTCAAATCCTGAGGTTTTGTGGAAAGACTTGCACCAGGAAAGATTTCATTGCCACTACCGATACGCGCCCCATAATTAATGGTTACACCGTTGTGCAGCACATTGTTGTCGCCCAAGACGGTATTCTTATCGATAAAGCAGAAAGGTCCTATCTCATTATTGTCACCCAGTTTAGCCTCAGGGTGAACAAAGGCCATTGGACTGATAATATTCATATGCTGAATTATTTATTCTTCACAATCTGAGCAGTAAAAGTGGCTTCCGAGACGACCTGGTCGCCTACGAACATATAGCCTTTCATGGAACTGATACCGTGGCGAACGGGGAAAAGCAGCTCCACGCGGAACAACAATGTGTCACCAGGCACCACCTTCTGCCGGAATTTCACATCATCTATCTTAAGGAAGTAGGTAGACCAGCGTTCAGGCTCTTCTAACTGATTGAGCACAAGCAGGCCACCACATTGGGCCATGGCCTCAATCTGAAGAACGCCAGGCATAACAGGTTCTTCGGGGAAATGTCCCTGGAAGAAAGGTTCATTGGCAGTGACATTCTTGACGCCAACGATACTGTTGGGACCGATTGCCACGATTTTATCCACCAACTGCATAGGATAACGATGAGGAAGCAACTGGCGAATGCGGATGTTATCCATGACCGGAGTCTCATTGGGATCATAGATAGGAGCCTGAACCTCGTGCTTGCGAATCTCCTTACGCATTTGGCGCGCAAACCTATTGTTGACGGTATGTCCGGGGCGCGTGGCTATGATGCGTCCCTTGATGGGGCGGCCGATGAGGGCCATATCACCGATGATATCCAGCAGCTTGTGGCGGGTACATTCATTCTCCCAGGTGAGCGGCTTGTTCTGAATATAGCCAATCTTCGAGGCATCAATGTGAGGCACCTTCAGCAAGTCGGCCAGCTGATCTAACTTATCCTGAGGCACTTCCTGCTCATAGATAACAATCGAATTGTCAAGGTCGCCTCCCTTGATGAGGTTGGCCTCAAGCAGTGGAACAATGTCACGCACAAACACGAAAGTCCTTGCCGGGGCTATCTCCTCAGGGAAGTCACGCACATCATCAAGCGTTGCAAACTGGCTGTTGATGAACTTTGACTTAAACGAGCACATAGCCGTAATCGAGAACTGCTCATCTGGAAGAATAGTGATGCACGAACCCGTCTTGTCGTCCTTCACCTCAATCTTCTTTCTGATGATATAGTAATCCTTTTGCGCATTCTGCTCTTGAATTCCCACTTCACGAATCTTCTCGACATACTGTGAGGCAGAGCCATCAAGAATGGGGAACTCGGGGCCATTGACCTGAATAAGGCAGTTGTCGATGCCTAAAGCATAGAGTGCCGCCATTCCATGCTCAATAGTACCTACGCGCACATCGCCGGATGCCACCACAGTACCACGCTGGGTGTCGACAACTTTCTCGGCTATTGCCTCGATAATAGGCTGCCCCTCTACATCTATACGCTGTATACGATAACCAGAATTCTCTGGAGCGGGATTAAAAGTTACCGTCAGGTTCAAGCCTGTATGAAGTCCCTTTCCAAAGAGAGAGAAACTACCCTTCAGGGTTCTTTGCTTTGTTGATTCCATTATTCTTTGGGATTATGATTCAGGCTGGCCGAAAGGTCAGCCCGTAATAGCTTATCATTGAATGTCGCTATAAAATTCTATCTACTCTATTTATCTTTCTTCAACTCCTCAACTTTTTTAGTAAGTTCATTAAGCTGCTTATACATGTCGGCCAAGCGCCTGAAAACCGCCTGCGACTTGAAATAAGCGCGAGGCTCCATAGGTGGTGTCCCGATAAGTGTCTGATTGCCCTTAAGACTGCCGGGGACTCCTGACTGAGCACCGAGGAACACTTTGTCACCAATGGTGCTGTGTCCGGCAATACCAACCTGTCCCCCAAACATACACCAGCTACCAATTTTAGTAGAGCCAGCAACACCGACCTGAGCCGACATCACCGTATTCTCGCCCACGTCAACATTATGTGCTATTTGCACAAGGTTGTCGAGTTTGACCCCCTTCCGTAGATAGGTGCTCCCCATTGTAGAACGGTCCACACAGGTATTAGCGCCGATTTCCACATCATCCTCTATCGTAACGATGCCTATCTGCGGAATCTTGTCGTATCCTTCGGCATTGGGTGCAAACCCAAAGCCATCAGCACCAATAACGCTGCCGGCATGAACCGTCACATTGTTGCCCAGCTTGCAGCCATGATAGATGGTCACATTCGGATAGATTTTGCAATTCTGGCCGAGTACAACGTCATCGCCGACAACGGCATTCGGATATATCTGGGTTCCGTCTCCAATAACAGCGCCGTCACCAACACAAGCATAAGGACCCACATACACATCCTTACCCACCTTTGCCTTAGGCGAGATATAAGCTAATTCGTGAACACCGGTTTTCCTGGGTGCAGAAGCAGCGTACAGCTGGAGCAAGCGTGCTACACAGTCGCGGGCATTCTTCACCCTGATAACCGTGCATGGCACCGGAGCTGTGAGTTCGATACTATCATCCACAAGCACTATCGTAGACTTCGTCTGATAAATGTAATGCGAATATTTTGGACTTGCGAGGAACGAGATCGCTCCAGGAGCGCCGTCCTCAATCTTTGCAAAAGAACTTACTTTCGCATTGGCATCCCCTTCGATAGTCCCCTTAATGAATTGTGCAATTTGATTTGCTGTAAACTCCATCATTATGTCAGTCGGTTTTATTGACTCTGCAAATATAGTAATTAATTCTCATAATCTCTGATAGCAGAGGTAATATTTGCGGATTTTTTTTGAGAGCAGCGCCACATTGAGCAACTCCGAGGCCTCTGCTATGTCCTTAGACTCTCCATCCTTGAACAAAATCGTGATATGGTCATCATTAAAATCATACATATCCTTTTCTATTGTGCTCACGTCGTAGAGATAAGGCAATTGGTCATCGTCAACATGGAAACTCTCCTTGAGTCTCAGCTGAAGGGCATGCAGTTCTTCCTCGCTGGGTGGCTCCGTCCTCACCTGTACCTTAAACAAATGTCGGTTCACCATGTCGCGAGCAAGCATAGAGAGGATGGGATCGCTGGATTCGGTCCATACTTTCAGCGCGGTCCATATATCGCTGTCATCCAGTTGCTCATAATGCATTAAAGCCTCAGTATCATCACGGAAGGCACCCGCATCCACATCATGACTCAGGAAAAAGCGCAACGAGGGTGAGGCAAACACTTCTGTTCCCTGCATAAAAAGCTCCTTGGCTCTATTGAGGGCGTGGATGAGCACTTTCTCACAAGCAACAGCCGTCTTGTGCAAGTAAACCTGCCAATACATCAAGCGTCGTGATGTAAGATAGTTCTCAATAGAGTAAATGCCTTTCGACTCCACCACCAGCTGGTCGTTCTCGACATTCAGCATTTTAATGATGCGTGCCGACCCTATATTACCTTCTGTCACTCCGGTGAAAAAACTGTCACGACGGAGATAATCCAAACGGTCCATATCGAGTTGGCTGGAAATAAGCTGATGGAGAAAGCGCTTGGGGTATTCGTCCTTGAAGATTTTGATTGCCAAATTGAGGGCCCCGTGCATCTCGTTATTGATTTGCTCCATCATCATCAAGGAGAGCTCCTCGTGCGAGATGCCTTTAATAAGCGTATTTTCAAGAACATGAGAAAAGGGTCCATGCCCCATGTCGTGCATGAGGATGGCAGCCTCGACCGCCTCCGCCTCGCTATCGAAAATAAAGATACCTTTCTGTTGCAACGAAAGGATAGCCTCGCTCATCAGATGGTAGGCACCCAAAGAGTGCTGGAAACGGGTGTGCTGAGCTCCAGGATAGACCATAGAAGCCAGCCCCATCTGCTTGATGCGGGTGAGTCGTTGCATCAAAGGATGCTCAACGATGTCGAAGAGCAGCCCTGACGGTATCCTAATAAACCCGAATACTGGGTCGTTGATAATCTTCTGCAAGTGAATCGTATTTATAGCTTATCCAGCTCCTCAGCCATCAGCTTCTGCAGCTCCCTTGCCTTTTCGGCGGCCGCATTGGCAAAGAGCTCATCCGACGAAGCATATATGATACCGCGTGAGGAGTTGACCAGCAAACCACAATCTTTGATGATGCCGTATTTGCAAACTTCTTGCAGGCTTCCTCCCTGTGCGCCCACTCCGGGGACAAGCAGGAAATGGTTGGGGGCTGCCTTACGGATATCGCTGAACATGCGTCCTTGCGTGGCTCCGACCACATACATCATCTTCCCGCTATCAGCCCATTCCTGGCTCTTGCTTATCACGCGTTCGAAGAGACGATGCCCGTCCGCATCCTCAGTCAACTGGAAATCAGCCGATCCCTTATTGGAAGTCAGCGCCAAGAGGATTACCCACTTGTCCTTATAACCGAGGAAAGGCTTCACGCTGTCCTCACCCATATAAGGCGCCACGGTGAGCGCATCAACATCATAATGCTCAAAAAAAGTGCGAGCGTAGAGCGTGGATGTATTACCGATGTCACCACGCTTAGCATCAGCAATGATGAAATGGTGAGGATAGTTATCCTTCAAATACTTGACTGTCTCTCCGAACGCTCTCATCCCCTCAATCCCCATGCTCTCATAGAAAGCCAGATTGGGCTTATAGGCAACGCAGTAGGGAGCTGTTGCATCAATGATGGCACGGTTGAACGTGAAAATAGGGTCTGCTTCCCTTAGCAGATGCTGGGGAATGCGCTTGATGTCGGTGTCGAGACCCACGCAAAGGAAGGTCTTTCGCTCAAATATCTGTTTAACGAGTTCTTGCCTGTTCATGTAAGTATGAATAACAACTAATGATTAAAGTTCCGAATCCTTCAGTTTCTCCGCATTCTCCTCCACAGTCAGCGCATCTATCATCGGTTGGATGTTTCCGCCCAGGAACCCTTGAAGATCGTGGGTCGTGTAACCTATGCGGTGGTCGGTGACGCGGCCTTGCGGGAAATTATAAGTGCGGATTTTAGCACTACGGTCGCCCGTAGACACCAGAGAGCGTCGTCTGTTAGAGATGTCATCGACGTATTTTTGATGCTCGTGATCATAGATGTAGGTATAGAGTCGGCTCAAGGCGCGCTCCTTGTTCTTGGGCTGGTCTCGCGTCTCAGTACATTCGATGAGAATCTCTTCCACCTCACCCGTATTAGGATTCTTCCAAGGGTAACGCAGTCGTACTCCAGAACTGACCTTATTGACATTCTGCCCACCGGCGCCACTGGACCGGAATGTATCCCATTTTATATCCCCCTCATTGATATGCACCTCGAATTTCTCGGCCTCGGGCAGCACTGCCACCGTAGCGGCACTGGTATGCATACGTCCCTGGGTCTCGGTAGCGGGGACACGCTGCACCCGATGAACTCCAGATTCATACTTCAGCGTGCCATATACATTATCGCCACTCACAGCAAAATCGATTTCCTTATAGCCGCCCACGGCACCTTCGGAAGCAGCCGTCACGGAGACGCTCCATCCCTTCGACTCACAGAACTTCTTATACATATTGAATAAGTCGCCCGCGAAGAGACAGGCCTCATCGCCGCCCGTTCCGGCTCTTATTTCCATCTGCACGTTCTTGGCATCTTCCGGATCCTTGGGCACCAGTGCAATCTTAATATCCTCTTCCAACTTAGGCTGCAAAGCCTCATTCTCCTGAAGCTCCTCGCGCGCCATCTCCTTCATATCGGCATCGCTCTCATTAATCATCACGTCCTTAGCTTCCTTGATAGCATTCAGACACGCGATGTAGCGCTTCCTCAAATCCATGATGTCGCCCAAGTCCTTGTACTCCTTTGTGAGCTTGACATACCTCTGCTGGTCGACTATCACGTCAGGATCGGTGATAAGTGTCGACACCTCCTCATAGCGAGCTTCCAAGCCATTGAGCTTATCCAAAATATTGTTATTGTCTGCCATAATTCTACAATCTTACTTAACTGATGGAGCCTTGATGCTTAGCGCCTTCCCCATCTTTCAATCCAACTTCGATTCCAACCATGAATGCGGGCTTCTTCCCACCACCAAAGCATATTTCACAGCTATAGCCTCCCATAGCGAGAGCCTATGTCCACAGCCGTCCTACGGGGGGATGTTATTAGCTCAATTTATCGGCTGTCAGGAAGACCCTGCGTTTTAGGAGCTTATTCCATCTCCGGATGCATCAGCGCGCCCCGTTTGCCGAGTTTAATACTCGAAAGTTCCGAACTCAGACTTGATGGTGAGCGACCGGTGACCTTCCTCGATATGTCCTACTACTTGAGCGTCGATAGAGAAGCTCTTGCTGACTTCAATCACTTTGTCGGCAATTTCAGGACGCACATAGATTTCCATGCGGTGTCCCATATTGAACACCTTGTACATCTCCTTCCAGTCGGTTCCACTGCACTCATGGATGACGCGGAACAAAGGAGGAACAGGGAACAAGTTGTCCTTCACCACCTTGCAATTCTCATCCACGAAATGAAGCACCTTCGTCTGGGCACCTCCAGTGCAATGCACCATACCATGAATTTCAGGGCGCAGCTCATCGAGCAGCCGCTTGATGACGGGAGCGTAAGTACGTGTAGGCGACAGGACGAGCTTGCCGGCATCAACGGGCACTCCTTCCACCTTATCGGTCAGCTTGTACCTGCCACTATATACCAGTTCGTCGGGCACGGCATGGTCATAGCTCTCGGGGAAGAGCGTGGCCAGATATTTTGAGAATACGTCGTGACGCGCGCTGGTCAGTCCGTTGCTACCCATCCCCCCATTGTATTGGTGCTCATAAGTAGCCTGTCCTGTGGAGCTGAGACCGACGATGACGTCGCCCGGCCGGATATTAGCATTGTTGATGACATCATTGCGCTTCATGCGGCAGGTCACAGTGGAATCGACAATGATGGTTCTCACCAGGTCGCCCACATCAGCAGTCTCGCCGCCTGTGGGATAGATGCCAATACCCATCTTGCGCATTTCCGCAAGCAGTTCATCCGTACCGTTAATAATCGCCGAGATAACCTCTCCGGGCACCAGCATCTTGTTGCGCCCGATGGTGCTCGACACCAGGATGTTGTCGACAGCTCCCACGCAGAGCAGGTCGTCGGTATTCATCACGACAGCATCCTGCGCAATACCTTTCCACACACTCAGGTCGCCGGTGGCCTTCCAGTACATGTAAGCGAGCGATGACTTCGTACCTGCGCCGTCGGCATGCATGATATTGCAGTACTCGGGGTCGCCACCAAGGATATCAGGGATTATCTTGCAGAAAGCCTGCGGATAGATACCTTTATCTATATGCTTAATCGCATTATGTACGTCTTCTTTAGCAGCGCTTACACCGCGCATCATATAACGTTCCATTCTGAGATATATTGAATTATATTTGTTCTTTACCATTCCAGAACTCCCAGCTGGCAAAAGCCTGCAGGAGCAGCATCTCCAGTCCGTTCTTTGTGATTGCTCCCTGCTCGGCTCCCTTCTTCATAAAGAGCGTCTCGTCGGGATTATATAGCAGATCATACAGCAGATGATGGTTGCCCATTGCATGATACGGAAGCTTAGGACACTCATCGGCATGGGGATACATGCCGACAGGGGTGCAGTTGACAATGACATTGTACTCGCTGACCAGCTCCGGTGTGACGTCGTCGTAGGTGATAACGCCCTTGCGCTTGGTCCGGCTGACAAACAGCGTCTCAAGCCCAAGCGACTTCAGTCCATAGTTAATGGCCTTGGAGGCTCCGCCCGTGCCGAGGATGAGCGCTTTGCGATGACAGGCTTCAAGCAGAGGGGAAATGCTCTTGGTAAAACCGATGACATCGCTGTTGAAGCCCTTGAGTATGGTTTTCCTGCCATTATGGGTCACCCGTATTACATTGACGGCTCCAATGGCCTTAGCCTCGGGGCTGATGGAATCAAGATACTTGATAACTTTCTCCTTATAGGGTATTGTCACGTTAAGGCCTCTCAGCTCGGGAGTAGAAGCGAGAATCTCCTTAAGAATCTTGATGTCGGGTATCTCGTAGTTCACATACTCGGCATCAATGAGCTCATTGGCAAACTTCTCATTGAAATAGTTCTTCGAGAAGGAATGTCCCAGTGGGAATCCGATCAAACCGTACCTGTCCATAATCAAATTCTATTTTTCAGCATAAAACATTGTACAGATGCCGAAGGTCAGCCGTCGGAAGGACGCTCTGCGGAAGCCCGCTTTTCTGAGAATCTCCATCATCTGCTCACCTTGTGGGAATGCTTCGATTGTAGCCGTGAGGTAGTCGTAGGCCTTACTGTCGCCGGAGATGATCCGACCGTAAAAGGGCAGGAAGGTGTGGGAGTAGATGTGGAAAAGCTGCTTCATCGGGAAACGCTTGGGGGCCGACAGCTCCACGATGCTCAGATGCCCCCCGGGCTTGAGAACGCGGCACATCTCACGCAGCCCTTTGTCCAAATCCTGGAAGTTACGGATACCGAAAGCTGAGATGACAGCATCAAAGCTGTTGTCATCAAAGCTCATCTCCGTGCAGTCCTGCCGGCTGAAGTCGATCACGCCGCCAAGTCCGGCATGCCGGGCCTTCATTCTGCCGATGTCCATCATACCCTCGGAGATATCCACCCCCGTGAGATGCACCGGATGAAGCTTGCTGGCAGCCAGAATGGCAAAGTCGCCAGTTCCCGTTGCCACATCCAGGATATGCTGCGGTCTGTCCGGCATCAGCTGTCTGACAGCCTTCCGCCGCCAAATCTTGTCGATATCCCACGAGAGACGATGGTTGAGTTTATCGTAGGTGGGAGCAATGGTGTCGAACATCTGCTCCACCTGCTCTTTCTTCTCTCCCCCATCTCCGTAGGGCTTTATCCTTTCCTGCTTATACATTATTGTATTTAAGAGGCCTCCGTCATGAGGTAAAACACGACAGAGGCCAGAATATCCTTATTTGCGGCCTTCGAGATAGTTGCTCACATTGCGCTCTATCCTGGCTGCAATGTCGCCTTCTTCAGCTGCCTTATTAAACTTTTCGCCGGTGATATGCTCGTAGAGCTCTATATAGCGGTCGCTCACGCTTTGAGCATATTCATCGGTTATCTCGGGCATGGTCTGTCCCGGCTCATTCATGAAGTTGTGCTCGATGAGCCACTGGCGGACAAACTCCTTGGAGAGCTGACGCTGTGGCTCGCCCTTGGCCAGCTTGTCCTCGTAGCCATCAGCATAGAAATAGCGGCTGCTGTCGGGCGTATGAATCTCATCGATGAGGTAGACCTTTCCGTCGCGCTTACCAAACTCATACTTTGTGTCGACAAGAATGAGTCCTCGCTTGGCAGCCACCTCCTGCCCGCGCTGGAAGAGCTTGCGCGTGTAATCCTCCACCTCGGCATAGTCATCAGCCGAGACGATACCCTGACGGATGATTTCCTCCTTCGAGATGTTGAGGTCATGGCCGCTGTCAGCCTTCGTAGTCGGTGTAATGATAGGCTCCGGGAAACGCTCGTTCTCGCGCATGCCGTCGGGCAGCTTCACTCCGCAGAGCTCACGGCATCCCTCCTTGTAGGCGCGCCACGCACTGCCGGTGAGGATGGAACGGATAATCATCTCCACACGGAAGCCCTCGCACTTCAATCCCACCGTCACCATGGGATCGGGAGTAGCCAGCTTCCAGTTCGGACAGATGTCCTTCGTCAGATCGAGGAACTTAGCCGCAATCTGGTTGAGCACTTGCCCTTTGTAGGGTATTCCCTTGGGCAACACCACGTCGAAAGCCGAGATGCGGTCGGTGGCCACCATCACAATGAGGTCGTCATTGATATTGTACACGTCGCGCACCTTACCATGGTACACACTCTTCTGACCCTTGAAATGAAAATCAGTACTTGTTAATGCCTTCATAATGATTATTTATTATTCAGTTGTTCCCTTTTCACTTGCTGCCGCTTGTCGAAAGCCTCGTACGCATTCACGATACGGGTAACGAGCTTATGGCGCACAATGTCCTCCTTTCCCAAACGGATGACGTCAATACCCTCTATGCCCTCGAGAATCTGCAAGGCCTCCCGCAGGCCGCTCTTCTGCTCACGGGGCAAGTCAACCTGAGTCATGTCGCCCGTGATAATCATCTTGGTATCCCATCCCATGCGGGTGAGAAACATTCGAATCTGCGCCGGGGTCGTGTTCTGCGCCTCATCGAGTATGACCACGGCATTGCTCAGCGTGCGCCCCCTCATGAATGCCAGGGGAGCAATCTGGATGATGTGCTTGTCCATCATATCCTGAAGCTTCACCGTGGGCAGCATGTCTTCGAGTGCATCGTAGAGCGGCTGCAGATAAGGATCTATCTTGTCTTTCATGTCGCCGGGCAGAAAACCGAGCTTCTCGCCCGCTTCCACGGCAGGGCGCGAGAGAATAATCTTCTTGGCCTTCTTCTCCTTGAGCGCCTTTACGGCGAGCGCTATGCTCAGATAGGTCTTGCCCGTGCCGGCAGGGCCTACGGCAAAAATCATGTCATCCTTCTCAAAGGCATCCACTAACTTCTGCTGATTGGCAGAACGGCTTTTGATGGGCTTCCCGGAGATATTGTAAACCACGACACCCTTGACACCTTCCTCCTTCGTCTTCCAGCCTTTAATGATATCAAGAATATCCTCTTCGGTTATAGAATTATACTTGACAATATGCTCCTGCATCTTGCTGATGTCTTCCTCAGCCTTCGCCATCTCCTCCTCATCGCCGAGAAGACGTATCACATTGCCCCGCGCCACAATACGCAGCTTCGGGAAGAGCGACTTCAGCATCTGCAAATGGCCGTTAGCCACCCCGAAGAAGGTCACGGGGTCGATATCCTCAAGTACTATATGCTTCTCTATCACTTATCTATTAGCTAATATTGCTGCAAAGTTAACTAAAATAATCGAGAATGTTACTACTTTTAAGGGTATATATTTCAACGTAGCCACCAAGGCTTTGCCTTTTGATGGAGAAACTTTACGAGAGGGGCCGCAAGAGGTTCGGGGTAACCACCTTTACCATGGACGGGATGGGGTTCATGGCTCTGACATAATTCTTGATTTTGCTGCCGAATCGACCATCGTAAGCTGCGTAGCTTTTTATCATTCGCTACGTAACAAACGATCTTTTTCTTCTATGTTGCAATCCAAATAATTGGATGATTTTTATTATTTATTAACTTTGTATTACTTCTTGTATATCAATC
>ONMG01000243.1 GCA_900318855.1 uncultured Prevotella sp. | reverse complement strand
CTGCGAGCTGTTACAACTGTGATAGAAGCGACTGAAGATGTGCTCCTTGTCAAGGGGGCCATGAGCCGACTCGTTGCTCACGCTGAGCTTGCCATCTTCCACTTTTATATTCACGGTACTTCCTGGCCGGCTATGACGGATGGCATTCACCACGAGATTGGTGAAGAGGCTTTCAATGAGCGACTCGTTGCACGTCACTTCCAACGCTGCCGTCGCGTTGACACTGAATGTCGTAGGCCCGCTCACCGTCTGCCACTGTGGCAGCATCTTGTGGATGAGAGCCCCTATCTCCACGCGGTCGTCCTTGGCAAACTGCTGATTATCGAGTTTGGAGAGCAGGAGCAGACTACGGCTGATACGCGACATGCGGCGCAATTCCATGTAGATGTCCTGCAAATACTCCGCCTGTCGGTCGGTGAGACTGGAGTCCTGCTGCAAGGCCTCCACCTTCATTTGCGCGATAGCCAAAGGCGTCTGAAGCTCGTGCGAGGCGTTCTCTGAAAACTCTCTCTGCAGCCGATAGCTCTTCACGCTCTTCGACATCAGCTCTGTAAGTATGGCGTTGAGCTCGTCGAACTCCTCCGTACCCGTACGGGACAAACGGGGCACCTCGGCTTTCTCCACGCTGAACTGTTCAATACGGTCCAATGTGTTGCGGAAGGGTTTCCAAAGATGCTGGGGCACATAGCGCATGACGATGAATACGGCTACAAGCAAAAGAACAATAATGGAGAAGAACTGGATGAACATGCCCATGAGGGTGTCCTCTTCAAGGTCGATGTGCGCACTCGTAGCCCCATACTTCATCACCAGCCGCGTGAGGTCCTCAGCATAGTAGTGGGTAGTTATGAGGTAAAGCAGAGGCAGGGCGAGCACCATCAGTGCAGCCATGCAGAGCGCGAAGCGCATCATCAGCCTATAGGCCAGAGTATGCGTTGTAAGAGGTCTGTGGTTCATTCCATCCATTTGTATCCTGTTGCGTAGATTGTCTTCAGACAACCTTTCACGCCGGCCTTCGCAAGCTTCGATTTCAGGTTTTTCACGTGGCTGTACACAAAGTCGAAGTTATCCATCATGTCGGCCATCTCGCCACTGAGATGCTCGGCAATGGCTATCTTCGAGAGCACCTTGCCTCGATTGCCCACAAGAAAGAGCAAGAGCTCGTACTCGGTGGGTGTCAAGACAATAGGAGATCCTCCGACGCTGACGGTCTTATCGAGAAGATTGATGACGAGGCCGTCGGTCTCGATGGTGTTCTGCGCGTTGAATCTCTTGCGGCGCATGAGGGCAAATATCCTCATGGCCAACTCAGGCAGGGCAAAGAGCTTAGGCAGATAGTCGTCAGCTCCGGTGGCCAGCCCGCGCAGTTTGTCATCGAGAGAATCCTTGGCTGAGATGACTATCACTCCACAGTCCTTGTCCTTCTGCTGCGTGACGCGCAGGATATCAAGACCGTTGCCGTCGGGCAGCATCAGGTCGAGAAGCACACAGTCGTAGTCGTAGCACGAGGCCATCATGCGTCCCTGTTCCAAAGTGAAGGCTTGCTCGCAGAGGTAGTTCTCGCTCTTCAGATAGTCCTTGATGCTGTCCGAAAGCACTTTCTCGTCTTCAACAATGAGTATTTTCATTTTTTGATAACGGTGTTTCCATACCTTATATTATATGAGCAGCATGGCCGTGGTGACAGCCCACACCACAACGACACCCCAGGGTACCCGGCTGTAGCGGGGCAGGATGCCGGCAGGAGTGAGACGCACCACTGCCCATGCCACGGCAAGCCCGATGAGAGCTCCACCAAGGATGTCACCGGGGTAATGGACGCCAAGATAGATGCGGGAGTAGCAGAGGAGCAGGGCAAACACGGTCAGCACCACCTTCATCGGCCGGCAGCGGAACATGTAAGCCAGCAGAAGGGTCAGGCAGCAGATGTTGGCCGCATGTCCGGACACGAAGCCGTAGTGCCCGCCTCGATAGTCGCCCACAAAATGGAGCAACGGAGCTAACAGGGCCTCATGCGACGGACGGGGACGGGCCACGAGGGGCTTGATGACCGAAGAGGTGAGCTGGTCGGTAAAGGTCATGGCAAGGGCTATGACAAGCACAAGGGCCAGCCGCTCGCGCCATGTGCCCCGATGCCAGCCTATGGTATAGGCGGCTGTCACCAGCGACAGGGGCAGCCAGGTGTCGAGCTGGCTAGTGTGGTAGAAGAAGCGGTCGGCCACTGCTCCACCGTCGAAGTTGAGTGCCACCATGGCCTGGCTGTCGAACGACTTCACGAGGGCAAGGACAGTGGCGGCATTCTCCATGACATCCATCAGCAGCCATGCGACTGAAGCTGAGAGGAGGACGGCCCATACCAGCACCCACAGAGCACTGACATTGACGCGTAGACTATAAGTAGATGACAAGGATATTCTCATGATTTACCTTTTGCGGCAAAGATAAATGTCAATTCTGTAGAAAAACTGTAGACCAATGGCCGAAGAAGAAAGATTTCATAAGAGTTAGAGTAATTTAACATTGCCGACATGTCCTGTAACTATTCAGCTAATGCATTTCAATCATAACTTGGGATAAACCCTACGCTCAGAAGATATGTTTAAACGTCTATTAATCAGCAAAGTAAGTATGAAAATAGTTCTATTTTTGTTTGCTTATCTCAGCTATTTTTCGCACCTTTGTATCTATGAAACAGGCAGTTACGGACATAGCTGACGTGCTGAAAAGCATGAATGAGAAGTTGGGGGCGATGCAAAAAACCATCGATTCGCAGCATGATACTATATGCAATCTCAACCGTAACATCAACAAATTGAACGCCGAGGTCAGCAAACGCAATACGATAATAGAGGATCTAAGAAGGCGTCTTGCAAAGTACGAAACATCTGATAAGAACTCAAACAACAGTAGCACGCCGCCTTCCAAGGAGAAGATGAAGGACGAAGTCGTCCGACGCACTAAGACGCTACGCAAAACGAGCGGCCTCAAGCCTGGCGGACAAGCTGGTCACAAAGGCAGTACACTTTTGAAGACTGAAAGTCCAGATTCCGTTGAGAACATAATCCCTAATTACTGTAACGAATGTGGCAACTCGCTCGAAGATAGTGAGCTTGTTTTGGATTATGTTACACAGGTGATATCACTCCCTGAAATGAAGCCCATAGTAAAAGAAATCAGGCATTATGTTGCCATCTGTAGTAAGTGTGGCGCAAGAATCCAATCTCACGCTGCAAGGAAACATGGGACAAATGCCGTTGTCTATGACGCTTCGGTAAAAAGCCTCGTTGTCTATCTTTCGGTAGTACAGTTTCTGCCTTATGGACGTATTTCCGACTTCTTGCTTGAAGTATGTAATCTTTCGATAAGCGAGGGTTCCATGGT
>ONMG01000137.1 GCA_900318855.1 uncultured Prevotella sp. | reverse complement strand
TTATGGATCAAGCATATAAAAAGCTGTTTTTCTAATGGCGGTCATTAGAAAATAACAAGAAGCTTTTTCTAATGACCGATTTGGGTTAAAGGTTAAAACTTTAACGACTTTGTAATAGGTACTTTCAACTTTTTTAAGTACATTTGCACAGGCTATAGAGGGAAGATGTTTATTGTTTTATTATATTAATCAAAAATCAGTTAACGTTATGCAGAAAAGGTTTAGCTTACTGATTGCTATGCTGGTGATACTTGTCACCTCGGCAATGGCTCAGGTAACCACATCCTCACTATCGGGTAAAGTCACAGAGGCTGGCACTGGAGAAGAAGTCATCGGTGCCACTGTGCAAGCCGTGCATGTGCCTTCCGGTACACGCTACATGACAGTGACCAACAGCGAGGGTCGCTTCAACATCCAGGGTATGCGTCCCGGTGGCCCCTACACTGTGAGCATCAGTTATGTTGGCTTCCAAAAGAAAAACTACACCGACATCAAGCTTGCTCTGGGTGAAGTCTTCAACCTGAAGGCTGAAATCTCGGAGAACGCCAATGAGATCGGTGAAGTGGTAGTGAGCGCACAGGCCTCGAAGTTTGCCAACGAGAAGACCGGTGCCTCGACGAACATCTCGCGCCAGCAGATTGCTGAGATGCCAACGGCCAACCGTTCCATTCAGGACATTGCCCGTCTCTCGCCTTTCGCCAATGGTATGGGACTGGCCGGCGGTGACGGTCGCTCCACGAACTTCACCCTCGACGGTGCCAACCTGAACAACAACTTCGGTTTGAGCAGTTCGCTTCCTGGCGGCGGTACTCCTGTCTCCATTGACGCTCTTGACGAGGTACAGGTGGTGGTGTCGCCCTTTGATGTGCGCCAGACAAACTTCATCGGCGGTGGCATCAACGCCATCACCAAGAGTGGTACCAACACCTTCAAAGGTACGGCTTACACCTACTATACGAGCGAGAACATGCATGGCAACCGGATTGACAACACCGATCTGGCAGCACGTGCCAAAGATCGCCTCACCACCTATGGTTTCACTCTTGGCGGTCCGATTGTGAAGAACAAGCTCTTCTTCTTTGTCAACGCTGAGTACAGCAAGAAGCCTACGGTGGCCAACCGCTGGATGCCCTCCAGCAACGGAGTGGCTCAGCCCGACCTCTACATCTCGCGCACAAAGATTTCCGACATGCAGAAGGTGCAGGAATTCATGAAGTCGAAGTATGGCTACGACACGGGTTCCTATGACTCCTTCCCCGCTGACGAGTCGAACCACAAATTCCTCGCACGCCTCGACTGGAATATCACTGACAACCATCACTTGGCTTTGCGCTACAACAATACGAAGAATACGGCATGGAACTCCGTAAACGGCAATTCAGGCAACACGGGCTTCCGTCTCAACGGCATGAACCGCATGTCGCAGTATTCGATGGCCTTCTCCAACAGTATGTACTCGATGGAGAACAAAATCTCCACGATCAGCGCCGACCTCAACAGCCGCTTCGGCGATAAGTTCGCCAACAAGCTGCTCTTCACCTACTCTAACATTCAGGATGTGCGTGGAACTAATTCTTCTGAATTTCCTTTCATCGATATCATGAATGGCTACACCACAGCTGCCGACGGTACGGTGACACAGACTTTGGAGCCCTACATGACGTTAGGATACGAGCTCTTCACCTATAATAATAAGGTAGAGAACAAGGTCACCACGCTGACCGACAACTTCACCTGGTATGCCGGTGCCCACAAGGTAACCGCTGGATTCAACTTCGAGCATCAGCTGGCCAACAACTCCTATATGCGCAACGGTACGGGCTACTACCGCTACCGCAGCCTGGACGACTTCCTCAACGGTGCAGCTCCCGAGGCTGTGGCCATCTGCTACGGCTACAACGGCAACACAAAGCCTACAGCCCAGGTACGTTTCAATCAGTACGGCCTCTATCTGCAGGATGAATGGGACGTGCGCGACAATCTGAAGCTTACCGGTGGTATCCGTTTCGATAACATCTCGTTCAACAACGACGACGTGATGACTAACAACGCCATCAAGGCTCTTGATTTCGGTGGCCGTCACATCGATACGGGCAAATGGCCGGATACCAACATCCAAATTAGCCCTCGTCTTGGCTTCGTGTGGGACGTGTTCAATGACAAGAGTCTGAAGGTGCGTGGAGGTACGGGACTTTTCGCCGGCCGTCTACCCCTTGTGTTCTTCACCAATATGCCGACGAACTCCGGTATGATTCAGAACATTGCCACAGCTGTGACAACCTATAAGAATGGTGTTGTCAACTTCAGTGATCCCCGTCTGAAGGACTTTGCCGGTGGCATCGTGACTGACCGCAATGAGATTATCTCCAAGCTCGGTGCACCCACAGAGATTACCCCCGATAAGGGTACTGTTCCCAGCTCCATCGCCGGCATCGACTCCGATTTCAAGATGCCCCAAGTATGGAAGAGCTCTATCGCCGTCGACTACGCAGTGCCTGTGAACTTCCCCCTTACGCTCACGGCCGAATTCATCTATACTAAGAAGATCAACGACGTGAAGCTGGTGAACTACAACGTGAAGAGCCCGGATGAGACCTGGACGCGTCTCAGTGGTGCCGACAACCGTCTGGTTTATCCTTCCAACTTCACCTATTATTCCAAGAAGCAGCTCAACGACGCTTGTGTGCTTACCAATACGCACAAGGGCCACGGCATGATTTTCAACTTCACGGTCAATGCAGAGCCCGTAAAGGATTTGAACGTGATGGCTTCCTACACCCACACCGTAGTGAAAGAGGTGAGCGGCATGCCCGGTTCTAATGCCACTTCGGCTTGGCAGGGCCTCTATACTATCGACGGTCCTAACCTTGCCACTGTGCAGAACAGCAGCTATGTGATTCCCGACCGCGTGATTGCTAACATCACTTATACCTGGAAGAAGCACGACCACTTCAGCCTCTTCTATCAGGGCTATTCTCCTTCAGGATATAGTTTCTTCTACAACGGCGACCTCAACGGTGATGGCATTGCCAACGACCTGATGTACATTCCGCGCGACGATAAGGAAATCAACTTCACCAAGGAGGAGGACCGTGTGGCTTTCTGGAACTTCGTCAATCAGGACAGCTACCTGAAGAACCACAAGGGCAAATATGCTGAGGCCTACTCCGCACGTGCTCCCTTCGTTCATCGTTTCGACTTCCGTTGGGCTCATGACTTCACACTCAAGGTGGGCAATACCAACCACAAGCTCCAGCTCTCAGCCGACTTTGCCAATGTGGGCAACTTGCTGAACTCCAAGTGGGGCGTAGAGAAGAATATGGCCAACAGCTTCAACGGCCAGTTCCTCAAGGTAGATAAGGTGGTCGACGGAACTCCCTATTTCTCTATGAGGAAGCTCAATGGGGCTTATCCCACCAAGACATGGTCTTTCAACAAGGTGTACTCTCAGTGCTGGAAACTCCAGATTGGCGTAAAGTACTACTTTAATTAATACTCTCCTCATTCCGGCGCTCTGCGCTTAGGAGGGATTACATTGCAACCCCATAAGCAAGAACTCGCTTCCTGCTTGTGGGGTTGTTTCGTATCAGCCGAGGGGGTAGCCTATCAGTCTTTGTTATCAGTGGTGTAGCTCATATGGTATCGCAAAAGCAGCCACCTCAGAATGCGCAACGTACAGCCATTCTATGGAACTTGTTGCGTGAACCGTTTCCCTGTGATGACCTTACTTAATCACGTGATAATTCGAAATATCATGTCCTTGTGACATTCTGCCTGCTGACGGATGAAGGTCTGGAGGATGATGGTCGGAGACGAAATTATTTTTCTTCACCTCGGTCTTTACATTTCAATCTGTTATAAACGTCTTTGGATAAAATTAGGGCGACGCGCTGACGAACCCTGGAGAGCTGTTTAAATGCTTCTTAAACTTCATTCCTCTACGCTCAATCTGCTCTCCTTGATATCAGTGGTTTTGTCGGCATTGCCCTTCGGTTTCGGTCAGCGATGGTAGGTCATGCTGAGCGTTTTGGTCATGGGGTCAGCATGCTTACGGCATATGGCGTACATGTCTCCGCCTTTTGGCGTACATGTCTCCGCCAATTGGCGTACATAGCTCCGGCATATGGCGTAGATGTCTCCGCCAATTGGCGTAACATCCGGCGCCCTTGGGGCGCAGCGTTCCGAAGTTGCCGATTTCTTACAGATGCAGCCGGCCGTCAGCGTGCTGAATCTTTGGCTTGTCAGATAATATAGTCCGACAGGAAAGGAGTTTAGGGTTATGATGATGAAGCGTGATATTCAGCATCTTTCGAATGCTCAAGGTAAGTGCATCAGCCATCCTTACGTGCTGCTCTTCATGCAGCATCTCTCACCGTCTGCCGAACGCGAGGATATGGCCGGGCGCAACACCACGCTGACGGGTGCTGACATGAGGGCGGCGCTGTCAATGTGTCGTGTTCGCGGAGAGCCAACATGCCACTGAAAATTCCTGTGCCCCGAATTGTTCCCACGCTTGACTTCGTGCTGACATTTGTGAACGGAACGGCCACTAAGCTAAGAGATGTAATCAAAGTAGAAAGGAATAGCTGAAGGAGATGGCCACAAAAGCGAAGAATCATCACTGATGATGGTATAAGCGGACAAACAGTAAGCTCAATACAACAGAACTTGATGAATGGCCTTCTACTTGATTGAAAGCTTTAGTTTTAGAATAAGGAATTGATTTCTTGTGTTGAATCACCCTTGGACTATAAATAATTTCGGCCAGAGAGCTGAAGGCCTGTCAACCAGGGGGGGGAGACTCTTTCGTCTTGAGGTGCCGAAACTGTTACCCCAAAGGTGCCACCCGCTTTGTGATTCCGCTGGGGTTCGAACCCAGGACCCACAGCTTAGAAGGCTGTTGCTCTAATCCAACTGAGCTACGGAACCTTGTTACGTCGTGCAAAAGTACGCAAAATCCCCGGAACAGAGGCGTTATGGCTCAAGAGTCAGGATTATATTATTTATATTTAACACTAACAGCCTGGTCTGTTCTTTAAGGTTAATAATTTATAACGGAAAATCTAAACCTTGTACATTTGTGGCCTATCGACTTAAAAATGAGTACCTTTGCAGGCGATTTGAAGAAATCGGGGTGCTGCCTGACCGAAAGGTATGGGAGCAGGCTCCGAAGATTTAATTCACATAAAGTCTAACTTTATTAATTAATAACTTATTTAAAATTATGTCAGAAGTAAAGAACGAAGGTCTGCAGGACTTCAACTGGGACGAGTACGAGCACGGAACAAGCTCTTCGGCCAGCAAGCAGAGTCTGGAGAAAGCCTACGACGAGACGCTTAGCAAGATTGCTGAGCAGCAGGTTGTAGAGGGAGAGGTGATCTCCATCGACAAGAAAGAGGTCGTGGTCAACATTGGCTACAAGAGTGATGGTATTATCCCCGCCTCTGAATTCCGTTACAATCCCGACCTGAAGGTTGGCGATAAGGTTGAGGTCTATGTGGAGAACCAGGAGGACAAGAAGGGCCAGCTGGTGCTCTCTCACAAGAAAGCTCGTCTCAGCAAGAGCTGGGAGCGCATCAACGAGGCTAAGGATAACGACGAGGTTATCCAGGGCTACATCAAGTGCCGTACCAAGGGCGGCATGATAGTTGACATCTTCGGTATTGAGGCCTTCCTCCCCGGAAGTCAGATCGACGTTCATCCTATACGCGACTACGACGAGTTTGTCGGCAAGACGATGGAGTTCAAGGTGGTGAAGATCAACCAGGAATTCCGCAACGTCGTTGTTTCGCACAAAGCTCTTATTGAGGCAGAACTCGAAGCTCAGAAGAAGGAGATTATCTCTCACCTTGAGAAAGGACAGGTGCTTGAGGGCACAGTCAAGAACATCACTTCCTATGGTGTGTTCGTCGACCTTGGCGGTGTGGACGGACTCATTCATATCACCGACCTCTCTTGGGGCCGCGTGAGCGATCCTCATGAGATTGTACAGCTCGACCAGAAGATTAAGGTGGTGATTCTCGACTTTGATGAGGAGAAGAAGCGTATTGCCTTAGGTTTGAAGCAGCTCACTCCGCATCCTTGGGATTCGCTCGATCCTAACCTCAAGGTTGGCGACCACGTCAAGGGTAAGGTGGTTGTGATGGCCGACTACGGTGCTTTTGTAGAGATTCAGCCCGGTGTCGAAGGACTTATCCATGTGAGCGAGATGTCCTGGAGCCAGCACCTGCGTTCTGCCAATGAATTCCTCAAAGTGGGTGACGAAGTGGAAGCTGTCATCCTGAGTCTGGACCGCGAGGAGCGCAAGATGAGCCTCGGTCTGAAACAGCTCAAGGAAGATCCTTGGGAGCGCATCGAGGAGAAGTATCCTGTTGGAAGCCGTCATACCGCAAGAGTGCGCAACTTCACTAACTTCGGTATCTTCGTTGAGCTCGAGGAAGGTGTTGATGGCCTTATCCACATCAGCGATCTGAGCTGGACCAAGAAGATTAAGCATCCTTCAGAGTTCACCACTGTTGGTGCCGACATTGATGTTGTGGTGCTCGAAATCGATAAGGAGAATCGTCGTTTGAGCCTTGGTCACAAGCAGCTCGAGCCGAATCCTTGGGATACCTATGAGACTATCTATACTCCGGGCTCCATCCATCGCGGTAAGATTACCCAGATGATGGACAAGGGTGCTGTCATCACGCTCAATGAGGGCGGTGAAGGTTTCGCTACTCCTAAGCATCTTGTGAAGGAGGATGGTACTCAGGCTCAGCTCGGTGAAGAGCTCGACTTCAAGGTGATAGAGTTCGTTAAGGAAACCAAGCGCATCATCCTTTCTCATAGCCGCACCTATGAGGATGTCAAGGAAGAGCCTCATGCAGGCCGCAAGCACAATGCCGGCAAGAAGCAGGAAACAGCAGGTATCAACAATGTGGCTGCAAGCACCTCTCTGGGTGACCTCAACGTACTTGCTAAGCTGAAGGAGAAGATGGAGAAGGACGAGAAGAAGTAATTGTTTCCTCTCCACCAAGATAGAAACAAGAGGGTAGGGCCAGTTGTGGTTTCTACCCTCTTTCTTTATGTATGCCGGTGCGTCCCACCTCTTCCATTCAGCCTCTCGTCCACAAATCTTCTCATTGGAACATAGAGAAGTCCGTGAAACGTCAGTGCCCGTCCGTGGCAATAACCTCCACAGCTTAACCATACGCCCGTTGTGGGATAGAGAAGGATTCTGCGCACTTCGTGCTCGTGTGCCCCCTCGGGGCACGTCAGTTGCCGATACGTCCTAACCCCGATCTGCGCTCCTATCGTCGCTTGATCGAGGTTACTCATGCTTCAGCCCCGCGGGGCTGTCCTTGGTACTTCCATTCAGCCATTTGAGCTCTCTGTTGTCTCTGCTTGATGCAGTTTGTCGGGATGTGTCGTTGGCATCCTTATGGGGTGAGTCCGTCTGCCCTGCGGCTGATGGCGACTGAGAAAAAAGCCTTGTTTTTTCTTTGTCCTTTCCTTTGTTTGCATTATCTTTGCATCCATATAATAAAGAGTATTAGGCATAAAGAAGAATATGAGAAACTTTGAAGACTTGAAGATTGCCGTGGCGGGTACAGGATATGTCGGCATGAGCATCGCCACATTGTTGAGTCAGCACCACGATGTGGTGGCCGTTGATGTGGTTCCTGAAAAGGTGGAACTCATCAATAGCCGTAAGTCGCCCATCCAAGATGATTATGTGGAAGATTATTTGGCTCATAAGGCTTTGCGCCTCAGGGCAACGTTGGATGGCGAAAATGCTTATCGCGATGCTGATTTCGTGGTGATTGCCACTCCTACGAACTACGACCCGAAGAAGAACTTCTTTGACACCACTCATGTGGAGGAAGTGATAGAGCTTGTGCTGAAGGTCAATCCTCAGGCTGTCATGGTGATTAAGAGTACCATTCCCGTGGGGTATACCGAGAGTGTGAGGTCTCGTTACCATTGCAACCGTATCATCTTCGCCCCGGAGTTTCTTCGTGAGAGCAAAGCGCTTTACGACAATCTCTATCCGAGCCGCATCATCGTGGGACGGCCTCAGGATGATGTGGAGATGGACGCTGCAGCCCACGCCTTCGCCCGGTTGCTGCATGAAGGTGCCTTGAAGGAAGACATAGAAACGCTCTTCATGGGACTAACAGAGGCCGAAGCGGTGAAGCTCTTTGCCAATACCTATCTGGCCCTGCGCGTGAGCTATTTCAATGAACTTGACACCTACGCCGAACTCAAGGGGTTGCGCTCGGCCGACATCATACGTGGTGTCTGCCTTGACCCGCGCATTGGTTCCTTCTATAACAATCCGTCCTTTGGCTACGGAGGCTACTGCCTGCCCAAAGATACCAAGCAGTTGCTTGCCAATTATGCTGACGTGCCCGAAAATCTTATCCAGGCCATTGTTGACAGCAACCGTACACGCAAGGACTTCATTGCCGACCAGGTGCTGCATAAGGCTGGTTACTATGATTACTTCACTCAAGGTAATTATGATCCCAAGGCAGAACACGCGTGCACCATCGGAGTCTATCGTTTGACGATGAAGAGCAATAGTGACAATTTCCGCCAGAGCAGCATTCAGG
>ONMG01000133.1 GCA_900318855.1 uncultured Prevotella sp. | reverse complement strand
TGATACCACAGTCCATAGCCGGGCGGTATGAGGCGATAGGCTAAATAGGAGTCGATGGAGTCGGTAGCCACCTGGATACTGAAGGGCAGCTATGGGATTGCTCCCGGTGTTGCGGGCGAGGATGAAGGTCTGCTTATAGTCGTTGTAGCGTTCCTGAGTGTCAGCATTCACGCCCAATGCACTCCAAGTCTCGGGATGGCTCTCGTTAGCGGTGACGATGGCTTCCTGCAGATACTGTGGCATGGGGCGCAGCACGGGGGTGTGGATGAAGGACTTTACAAAGTCGCTGATGCCTTGAAGATCGCGGCTGACAATGAACAGAGCAATGGCATAACCGCATGCATTGCGCTCGTAGGGATTAGTTCTGAGAATGCGCAGAAGATCGGGCAGGGGGCCCTTTCTCAGACAGAACTCATCGGTGACGGGCAGGTCGCGCCGCTTCATGCCGTATTCGATATCTGCATTTACCCTACGATCGTTATAGAGGTATTTCTGTTGCTCTTTGGCCCAGTCTGCGTAGGCTATGGTGTGCTGCAAGAGTGAGAGATACTTTTCGGCAACGGCATAGTGGCCGTAGATAATGTTGCACTTAATGATTAGCTTCAGCATGGCGGGATTGCCATAGACGCAGCATTCGTTGGCGTCGAAGGCCTTGCATAAAGCCGATCCAATGTTGCCTATTTCATAATAGATGCGTGCCATGAGTGCTGACATGTCGGGAATACGCCCGCTCATCTCGTCGGTTATGAGCAGTGAGCTGACGTTGCGCTGTGGATAATCGAGCAGATTGGTGACGAGTCGGCCTTGTTTGAGCAGAGCCAGGTTTACAAAGTTCATGTAGAGCGCATTATGTCCACTCGTGGCATCCTCAAAGCTTAATATCTTGTTCCATTGCCCCGTGATGGCATAGTGCTGTAACTGGCAGAATGTGTACATTTTCCGGTCGCCCCGCTCCGACTGCTTCCAGATGAGCAGTCCTGTGCCGATGAACAGCACTGCTGTGAGTATCCCCGATTTAAGGAACTTCATCTGGGGTAAATGGTCGAGCAGGCTGGAGGCTGCAATGAGCAGTGGTATCAGCATAAAGGCAATGGAATAATAGAGTGAAGGCACCAGCATGGGCTCGTAGTAGCCGAAGAGAAAGGCCTGTCGGTAGTATTCTAAATAGCCACTTTCCACTGCCCAAAAGCCAAGAATCACGTCGGTGAGGACGCTGAGTACTTGTGTCCATCCCTGAGACCCTCTTTTGAGGATATCGATGAGGAGGATGGCTACAGCGAATACAGTGGCCACAGAGCCGGCCAAAAGGAATAGTGCTGCGCTAAGTGCAAGGCCTAATAACGCACGCCACGCTGCTTTAAGTCTTGTCCCCGCTGCTGCCCACAGCCAAAGTGCTAACGTTATGAGCAGAAAGGCTGTGAGCACATCGTAGTGGGCATTGATATCGTAGAGGTCGGCATTGATATAGGCCAATGGTAGCAGGCAAAGGGGAAAGAGAATCAGATTGTTGTGCTGGCTACGAATGGCTCGCCAGAGCGCGTAGGCCGACACGATGCATACTATAGAGGTGATAAGTGACCCCATGAGCGGCAAGTAGAACCATTGCACAAGCGCTTGAGCCAGCACTATGGCACCGCCTCCCACCTGAGTGAAGCGATCGAGCAGAATGCTGCTGTCATAGGTGAAGAGCTGGTGCTGCTCACGGTAATAGTAGAGGTATTCCTGATGGTTCTGCAGGCAGTACCATAGAAATAGGAATGCAATAAGTGCAATTAGAGGCGTTAGGAATCTTTTCATTCAAGTTTGTTTAATACCTCTTCAGACCTCTTGTCGGTAGCCTTTCATCGAGTTTCCTGGTGGGTTTTAGAGGCTTACTTCGCCGACAAAGGCACGAAGAAAGAATGAGACTATGGGCTTAATGTCTTGGAATTTTGTCATTACCCTCCGGGGGCATCAAGCTTGACTTTCGTCCCACGGTTCCTTGGTGTCATAATCGGTCAATCTCTTCTTCGGATAGCCCGGTAGCTTGAACAATGGCTGGTAAATCTAACCCCATTGACTTCAAGTTCTTGGCCACAGCCAGCATTCCTTCCTTACGTCCTTCCTTACGTCCTTCCTTACGTCCTTCTTCGCGTCCTTCTTTACGTCCTTCTTCGCGTCCTTCCTCACGTCCTTCCATCTTAGCTGTGTCGAGAACGTCGTTTTGCACCATGATGTTATCAATATGGCGATCGTAGGCTTTGCGTTCAGCTTTGTCCATCTTCAGGTATTGGAGTTTTTCGCGGGCTTCCTGGAGCCCCGGAGCTGTTGTATCGTCTTTGATGTGACCATTCTTAAGGTAGTCTATCCATTCCTCCAAGGGAGTTTTAGCCACCTTGTTAAACTCATTGACGCGGATAATGAAATATTCGGGGAAGATTTCCTCTGGAGTTTTGATTTTAATGATGCCCTTGTCGCGGGTGTTGATTTTTAGGGTGTCCTTGGTGTGTACTCCGACAAGCGAGGTCTGTCCATGATATAAATAGTCGGCACCCTGTCCTAAGTCGAAATAGAGGATGCTGATGGAATAGACTTTCTTCACCTTGTTGTATTTGTCACCCAGGGAGATGTGCTCGGTGATGGTTTTAGCAACCCCATAGAGCATTCTCTCCAGATAGTAAAGTTCACGAGCCTGCTGTATTTCCACAAGGATGATTTCGTCTTTGCTGTCTCGAGCCTTGATATCCACGCGATTGAACTTGTCATCGGGGTCATTCTGGTTGCTCTCGCTCTCCAATATCTCAATGATGTGGACGGGCTCGTTGAGGAGCACTGTGATAAGTCCTTCGAACACGCCAAAGTTAGCCTTGTCGCGCAGCATGCGTTTGGCAGCCCAATCAAAGCGGATGTATTTGTTGTCGTCTTCCATATCGTTGCCTTTTTGTGGCAAACTTACAAAAAATAATCGAGAGTAGGAATATTCTTGACGAATAATTTGCAGCCGGGCAAAGCTTGAGAATAAACATTCCCCATCCGTTGTCCACAGATGGATGCCGGTGAATCAAGGGATGAGGAATGATACAGTACTTCCGTAGGTTTACTCGTAGCCCGGATTGTTCTTCACGATGCCACCCGACTCAGTGATGACCTGGGGTGGGATAGGCATGATTTCCATGTATTCCTTCGCATGCTTGCCGCGTGCTTGTGCGTTCTTGATGAACTCGCCGAAGCGGATGAAGTCCTCGCGTCGCCAGGTGAAGAAAGGAGCACTGGTGAAAATCAATGCCATGGGCGGCAATACGCTGGTTTACTATCCCCCTTATCACACGGGCAGCAGCTTCACCGTACCCGACGACGTGACCACGGTGGGCGCATATAGCCTCTCCTATAACCCTGACCTCACGAGTGTGGACCTCAACAAGACCGTCACCGCAGAGTCCAATGGAGTGAACGAGCTCCACAATCTCATCACCCTCGGCATTCCCGCCAGCGTGACGAAGATTGAAGGACTGACCAACAAATGCGAGAAAATTAGCTATTACAACGTGGATGAAGCCAATCAGACCTATGCGTCCATTGATGGCATCGTGTTCTCCAAGGACAAGACCAAGATAGTGCTCTATCCTCCCGCACGTCCTGACACCGAATACACGATTCCCGAAGGCATCACAACCATCGGCGAGAAGGCCTTCTACGACTGTCCCAACCTCACCAATGTTGTAATCCCGCAGAAGGTGACCAAGATTAGTGCACGCGCTTTCGGGCTCGACAAGAACCTCAATTCCATCGCCCTGCTCTGCGACCAAATGCTCTCGCCCGACAACATCGACCAGACCATCAACGGCATGAGCTTCGACGACGGTACCAACGGGCAGTCGGGAGTGGTGACCAACATGTATCAGAACATCACGCTCTATGTGCGCAAGGACTTGGTAGACCAATACAAGGCCAACGCCTTCTACCAAAAATTCAAGGCCATCAAGACCTCGTTCACCGTGGAGCATCCCGGAGAGACCGACGAGGCCCACACCGACGAGTTCCTGCCCGTGTCGCAGAAGGGCGTCATGCTGCTCAGCACCAAGAGCACGCTGCCCGTGTATGTGGCACCTATAGAGGTGGTGAACAGTGGTGATGACGACGAGAAGGGCTACACCCGCACCGTGAGCATGGTCGACAACTATGCCTTCGAGAATGCCGACAAGATTAAGGAAGTGGTGTTCAAGAACAGCATCTATTCCATCGGTACCCTGGCTTTCTACTCCAAGACCCAGACTGTGGACGGTGTCGTGACGCCCGTATCCACATCCATCCAAGACATCGTGTTCTGTGGCAACAGTGCGCCGGAAGTGCTCATGAGCGACGAATATGAGCTCATCGACCACTATCGGGAGTTTGCTCCCGACCAGAAGATTTACGTCAAGCAAAGCAAGCTTAAGGACTATCAGAAGGCGCTGAGCCGCTTCAAGGACCAGGTGAGCTACAAGCTGCCGGGCATCAAAATCAGTTCCACCTACGGCACCTTCTGCCGTGAGTTCGACACCGACCTCAGCGATTTCTACACAGAGAATGGAAATGCCAATGTAGCAGCCTTTGTAGCAGGACAATACAAGACCAGAACCAATGCCGAGGGGCAGACCGAGAACTATGTCCACATGACCAGCATCGACGTGAATGGCGGCTACACGGCCGACGGCAAGAACACCTACGGCTATATCCCTGCCAACACTGGCGTGCTCCTGAAGGTGCTCGACCAAGACAGCACGCCAGATGGGTTCTATTATACCATTGGTGAGCATGATGACGCAACCTATACAATCAGCAACAACCTGATGCACGGCGTGACCATACAGGGAACCGACATCGAGGCTTCGGAGAACAATCCTTTCTACATTATGCAGGGTGGAGCCTTCCATAAGGTGACCAGCATGGGAAAGAACTTCCCCGTGCACCGCGCTTATCTGAAGTTGCCTTCGTCGGCCGATGCCAAGGCGCCTTTGGTCATCGGCTTCGATAATGGCGAGACCACGGGAGTGAGCGAGGTGAAGACGGCGAAGACCACTGATGATGCCTGGTACAATCTGCAAGGGCAGCGCGTGACGAGGACTCAGAGAGGAGTCTATATCCACAACGGAAAGAAAGTTTTGATGAGTTATGAATAGAAGATATTTTATGCCCCAAATCCGAGCTGTGGCCTTCAGTGCCGGAGAACTGCTCATCGACACCTCGGTGCCCCAGGGCTCCGATATGCCGAAGAGCGGCGACGGAAGCACCGATGTCAGCGGCGCGGAAGCAAAGCAAGGCCTTGTGTGGAGCGACGACAATGCTTCGTGGTAGAGTGCTGGCGGATGGCGGACAGCGCGCAGCCAGCCTATTCCATGCTGACAGACTGTGCGCTGCCCTATATATAAATAGGTGAAGCGCCAGCCCAGGGACATGAGGAGGCTGATGAAGCGGGAATCCGGCTCGCGTCTGCGGTGGATTGCCGTTCCCGGGACTGCCGTGACGTCCTGCTCTCGTGTTGGGAATCAGCCACAGAAGTGGAGAAAACAGCAAGCTGACCGATGGAGTCAGCCGAGCCAAATCATTGTCTCCGTCGCGCGAAATCGGCTCGTTCGTCAACGCTCGTCTGCGACTGGCTGAATTGAATACCGATGGCCGAAACTATACTCCCGAAGGCGGAGGAAAATTGCACAATCAGCGCCGTATGTGCATGATATGGCGCTTTTTTGGCCAAATAATTTGCGAATGTGAAGAAAAATTGTTTCCTTTGCACCCAGTTTCTATCTTTGAATATTATTATCACACAATTAAACGTTACAATCATGTCAGAAATTGAACAGAAAGTAAAGAACATTATCGTTGACAAACTTGGTGTTGATGAGTCTGAAGTAAAGCCCGAGGCAAGCTTCACAAACGATCTGGGTGCTGATTCCCTGGACACCGTAGAGCTCATCATGGAGTTCGAGAAGGAATTCGGTATCTCCATTCCTGATGACAAGGCTGAGACCATTCAGACTGTCGGAGATGCCATCAAGTACATCGAAGAGAATGCAAAATAAGTGAGCCATCTCAGTGCAGCGCTTGGCAGGCCCCTTTCTTTTTGTATGCTTGCCAGGCGCTGAACTTTGGCTGAAAACATTCAAGAATGGAATTAAAGAGAGTAGTAGTAACCGGACTCGGAGCCGTTACGCCCGTAGGCAATACTCCCGAAGAGACGTGGAGCAACCTGGTGGCAGGAAAGAGCGGCGCAGCTCCTATTACAGAGTTCGATGCTTCCAAATTCAAGACGCAGTTTGCTTGTGAGGTGAAAGGCCTGAATGTAGCCGATTACCTTGACCGCAAAGAGGCCCGCAACATGGACCGCTACGCTCAGTTGGCCCTCATCAGTGCCATCCAGGGTGTGAAGGATTCAGGTCTTGACCTGGACAAGGTAGACAAGAACCGCGTGGGCGTCATCTATGGCGTCGGCATCGGCGGTATCCGGACTTTTGAGCAGGAAGTCACTTACTATGGTCAGCATATCGACCGCGGCCCCTTCTTCAGTCCTCACTTCATTCCGAAGATGATAGCCGACATTGCCGCAGGCGAGATATCCATCCACTTCGGTTTCCATGGTCCCAACTATACCACAACGAGTGCATGTGCCTCCTCGAGCAATGCCATTGCCGACGCCTTCAATCTGTTGCGTCTGGGCAAGGCCGACGTCATCGTTTCGGGCGGAGCCGAGAGTGCCATCTGTGCGTGCGGTGTAGGCGGATTCAATGCCATGAAGGCTTTGTCCACCCGCAATGACGACCCCGAGCACGCTTCGCGCCCCTTCAGCGCCAGCCGCGACGGATTCGTGATGGGTGAGGGTGCGGGCTGCCTGGTGCTGGAGACACTTGAGCATGCACAGGCCCGCGGAGCACGCATCTATGCTGAGATGGTGGGCGAAGGCGAGAGTGCCGATGCTTATCATATCACCGCATCGCACCCCGAGGGACTCGGTGCCAAGTTGGTGATGGAGGCCGCGCTGAGTGATGCAGGTCTTCAGCCAGAGGATATCGACTACATCAATGTGCACGGCACTTCGACGCATGTCGGTGACATCTCGGAGGCCAAGGCCATCAAGGATGTCTTCGGTGAGCATGCTTACAAGGTGAACATCAGTTCCACCAAGAGCATGACCGGTCATCTGCTGGGTGCTGCCGGTGCCGTAGAGGCCCTGGTGTGTGTCATGGCAGTGCACGACGACATCATTCCGCCAACCATCAACCATACGGAAGGCGACGATGACCCCGAACTTGACTACAATATGAACTTCACGTTCAACAAGGCCCAAAAACGCACCGTTCGTGCAGCTCTGAGCAACACCTTCGGGTTCGGCGGCCACAACGCATGTGTAGTATTCAAGAAGTATGCTGAGTAGTAATATATTCGACAGAATGAAGCTCCCTTTTCGAAAGAATAAGGAGCTTTATTTGTCTTTGCGCAAGATTCTCGGCTTCTATCCCCACGACATCAGCTACTATCAGCTTGCTCTGATGCACAAGAGCGTGATGCACCGCAACAAGAAGGGGAAGCCCGTGAACAACGAGCGGCTGGAGTTTCTCGGCGATGCCATCCTGGACGCCATTGTCGGCGATATTGTCTACCGTCATTTTCCCGGAAAGCGCGAGGGCTTTCTCACCAACACCCGGAGCAAGCTGGTGCAGCGCGAGACGCTCAACAAGCTGGCCCGGGAGATGGGCATCGACCGCCTCATTTTGAGCAACGGGCGCGGACAGTCGCACAACAGTTATTTGGGAGGCAACGCCTTCGAGGCCCTTGTGGGTGCGCTCTATCTCGACCGGGGCTACGACATGTGCATGCGCTTCATGGAGAAACGCATCCTCTCGCAGATGATCAACATCGACAAGGTGGCTTACAAGGAGGTGAACTTCAAGAGTAAGCTCATAGAGTGGAGTCAGAAGAACCGCGTGAAGCTCACCTTCGAGCTTCGGGAGCAGGCGAAGGACAACAACGGAAGCCCGAAGTTCTGCTATCAGGTGGTGCTCGAGGGCGAGAAAGGATGCCTCGGCAGTGGCTACTCCAAGAAGGAGAGCCAGCAGCTCGCCTCGAAGCTCACACTGGAGAAGCTCAAGAAGGAGCCCCAGTTTATTGATGCCGTATTCGAGGCCAAGGCCAGCCGCACGAAGATGGAGGAGGAGCCGGTGGAGAATGTCCCCGACACATCGGAAAGCTCGGAGTTCATCATCAGCTCCGACAAGACTATTCCGGAGGAAGAGAAACACGTTACGGCCTTTCAGGAGAAAGTCTACACCGACCGTCCTGCAAAGCCATTGCGCCGTTCACCCATGTATCGTGCTCAGGAGGCTGCCCAGTCTCAGAAGGAGCAGTCCGCCGACGATTTCGACCTCAGTGACATCAGTGCTGCGCCGCAGTCGAAGGAATACATCATCGCGGCTGCCGAGGCTGAAGCTTTCGGAAAGGAAGACAGCTGACAAACTTCCACACGCGCTGCCCCACCACGTGGTCAGGGCGACTGAAAAAAGAGGGATGGGGATGGCCATTCTTGTCTGTGAGCAGACGGATGGTCATCCTCATCCCTTTTCTGACTCCAATGCGTCACCCTGAATCGAGAATAAGTTTATTGGAAAATAGTCATGTACAGACTTTAGCTCCCCATGGAGCTATGGTGCTGAGGTAATGGGGCAACCTTACGAGCAAGCTCCACGGCTACCCCGTCACTTCAGTCCCACACCCACGGTGTCAAGACTGTCCATGATTTTCTTTTTCCTTTTCCATCTGGAAATGGAAGGGCAATATGAGCCAGAACAAAGACATTGACCGTCTGTCGGGGTGCTTATTTCACGACAGCTATCTTGCAGACGGTGCCCTTGCTGCCGTCGGCCGTTGCCGTGAGCACCATGTAGACGCCCGATGCCACTCGCCGTCCCTTCTTGTCGAGGCCGTCCCAGACGTAGCTGCCGCCATTGCTCTTGCCCTCGTTGACCAGGGCTCCGCTGGCCGTGACAATCTTGATGTCGGCGTCCATGCTGAGGCCTTTGATGGTGATGGGGCCGTTGTAGTCGGGTCTGACGGGGTTGGGGTAGGCCCATGTGGTGTTCTTGTCCATCTGTTCGACGGTGGCGGTGGCATCGCTCATGTAGGAGCACAGGCCAACGTCGGTGGCGAAGAACACCTCTCCGGTGGCGGGGTTGATGGCAATGCTGTTGACGTCGTCCGAGAGCAGCTTGCTGTTGCTCTTCGTGAAATGGTGCACCTGAGTGTTGTTGTCCTTGCTGATGAGGTAGACGCCGTTGCCCTGGGTGGCGAACCACTTGCGGCCGGCTCCGTCGATGGCTATGCTGCTGATGCTCACGCCCGAGAGCAGGTAGTCGGCCAGGTCGGTGCCGTCGTTGCGCGGTACTTTTATCTGATTGAATACGGGCAAAGGCTCGTTCTTCTGGGCGTTTTCCAGCAGGAAGGGACCGATGTTGGTGCCCACCCAGAGATTGCCGTCGGCATCCTCGGTGACGCAGGCGAAATACAAGGTGCTGTAGGCTGTACCGTCCTCGTTCACGATGCGGTTGATGACGCGGGCCGAATCGGTCGCGGGGTCGTATTGGCAGAGAGCCGACCCCACCCAGTGATGATTGGTGAACCAGAGCTTGCCGTCGCGGTCGAAGATGGGGCTGATCATGCTGTAAAGTGCGATGTGGTTGTCCTGCATGAAGGCGCCGGGAGTGCGGTCGGTCAGCGTGCCTCCCTTGGGCAATTCGAGCAGGGCCTGCTTGTCGTTCAGACTGTTGAGTATCCACAGGCTGCCCTTGGCGTCGAAAGCGATGCCCTCGATGAGCAGGTAGTTGTCGTCATGACCGCCTAAGGCCGACCATAGGATGGAGTTCTGCGTATTGTAGTCCTTGACGAGCTTGCCGTTGCGGAATTCATAGAGCCCGGTGCGGCCCGAGGCGAACACGTGGGTGGTGTCGGTGGGGTCGACGGCTATGTCGAGGTTGCAGAGGTAGTCGTGGCCCAGTGTGGCGGCGAAGCTGTCGTCGTAAATCTGCCATCCCGTCGGCCGCAGCACTTGCACTGCTCCCGGATAGGAGAGGCTCACCCAGGGATTGTAGCCTCCCGTGACGGTGTAGAGGTTGCCGTGGAGGAAGCGCATCATGCCGAAGGGATTGTATTTCTGTCCGCCGGGGCTCAGTGTCCTGGCCAGAGCCATGAGCTCGGTCTTGTCGACTGACGGCGGCGCCTCGTAGCTGCCCGCATTCTTCCAGTTGGCCTTGTCGATGAGATTGTCGGTGAGCCGGGCCTGCAGGTGGCCGTTGGTTCCGTAAGCATGGATGTAACCGTCCTTGAGTTGGCACCAGCTGATTTTCTCGCCCAGGTTGTAGGTGTCGCTGATTACGCCGTCGGCCGCATTCATCTTCAGGATGCCGAATCCGGTACAGAGATAAGCGTATTTGCCGTCCACCCCAATGTAGTTGACATTCTTGTCCTCCGTTGTACTGTAGTCGTAGAGGCTGCTCACGTTCTCTACATTGAAGTCGGTCGACAAGAGGTCGATATTGCTGTTGCTGTAGACCACTATGAGCTTCCGGGCTCCGGGACAGTATTTGATTAGCTTGATGCTGACATCGGTGAGCGCGCCGGCCCGGTCGAAGGTCTGAATGCTCTGGTCGGCCGTGTTGTAGGCATAGAGATTGTCCGAGGCCTTGACAAAGAGTAGCTTACCGGCTTGCTCCACATCCTGCACATCGGCATAGGCCATGTAGGCTTTCCAGGTGCCCTGCTTGTCGGCCCGGGCTGAGTAAGCCGTCAGGAGCAGAAGGCCAAGGGTGAGTATGAACTGCTTCATCTGTTTATCATTATTTTTTCTTCTTACTTAATTAACGTAGCTACCCGATACAAAAGTGCATTCCAAGCGCTATTTTTTTGGTAATTGCCCTTCATGGCAAGTCTTCCGTTTCCACCGCACGCAGTCTCCGTAGTCACTTTCGCCGCGACCTTCCCATCTTTTCGCACCTTATCGCCCGTGCCTTCGCACCGCAGCCGC
>ONMG01000136.1 GCA_900318855.1 uncultured Prevotella sp. | reverse complement strand
GTCTACGGCACCATCGGCGTGGCGGCTCTCACTGTGGGCGGCATCATCGGAGGCATCATGGCATCGCGCTGGGGACTGAGGAAATCGCTCTGGCCCATGGCAGCATGCATGACACTGCCCTGCGCCACATTCGTCTATCTCAGTATGGTCCATCCTGCCAGTCTCACCGTGATAAGCCTCTGCGTGGCCGTGGAGCAGTTTGGCTACGGCTTTGGGTTCACGGCCTACATGCTCTACATGATGTACTTCTCCGAAGGCGAATTCACTACGGCCCACTATGCCATCTGCACCGGCTTCATGGCCTTGAGCATGATGATTCCGGGTATGTTCGCAGGCTATCTGCAAGAGGCTGTGGGCTACGAATGGTTCTTCTGGATTGTGATGATATGCTGTCTGGCCACTGTACTCGTGACACTGCTGGTGAGACAGAAGGTAGACGCCGACTACGGCAGGAAGAAGACGGACAAAGAACTAACAAAACAAGAATGATGATACTGATAGCTGACAGTGGCTCCACGAAGACCGACTGGAGCCTTGTGGACAATGGCGAGGAGGTGAAGCGCATCCGAACCAAGGGCATGAATCCCTTCCAAATGAGCGCCGACGAGATAACGGCAGAGGTGAAGGAAGTGCTGCTGAAAGAGCTGCCAACAAATGAGGTGGACGAACTCTATTTCTACGGTGCCGGCTGCACCAAGGAGAAACAGCCCGGAGTGAAGAAAGCGCTGAGAGCAGGCATCACGGTGAAAGGCCGCTGTGAGGTGGCTTCCGACATGCTGGGAGCTGCGCGTGGCATCTGTGGCCACCAACCGGGAATAGCCTGCATTCTCGGCACGGGCAGCAACTCGTGCGCCTACGACGGGGAGCAAATCACCAAGAATGTGTCGCCCTTGGGCTTCATCCTCGGCGATGAGGGCAGCGGAGCCGTGCTCGGCAGAACGCTTGTGGGCGACGTGCTGAAGAATCAGCTGCCCGCCGCCATCGTGGAGCGCTTCCATGCCAAGTACGCACTGACCACGGCCGACATCATCGACCGCGTCTACCGGCAGCCGTTCCCCAACCGCTTCCTGGCCAGCTTCGTGCCCTTCCTGGAGGAGAATCTCCAGGAGCCCTGCATCTACAGCCTCGTGAAGGAGGGCTTCCGCAGTTTCCTGGTAAGGAACGTGAAACAGTATGAGGGTTGGAACACACTGCCCATCGGCTTTGCCGGTTCCGTCGCCTTCATCTATCGGAAGCCCCTCGAAGAGGTGCTCGAAGAGGAAGGAATGAGCGCCGGACGCGTGATTCAGGCTCCTATGCAGGGGATGATTGACTATCATGCCGGACGCATCTGAATGGGAGCCTAAGGATAAATCGATTGACTATGTTTCGGAAGATTACTGAGGAACCGTCGCTCTACAACCACCTGGAGGACATGACGGTGCACGACTTACTCGTGGACATCAACACCGAAGACAAGAAGGTGGCCTTCGTAGTGGAGAAAGCCATTCCACAGATAGAGAAACTGGTCACCCTGCTGGTGCCCCGCATGCAGAAAGGCGGTCGGCTCTTCTATATGGGGGCCGGCACGAGTGGGCGCCTGGGCGTGCTCGACGCCTCGGAGATACCACCCACATTCGGCGTTTCGGCCAACCATGTCATCGGCCTCATTGCCGGTGGCGACGTAGCGCTGCGCAATGCGGTGGAAAACGCTGAGGACGACACCCAGCAGGGTTGGAAGGACCTTGTGAAGCACCAGGTGAACACCACCGACACCGTGGTGGGCATAGCGGCCTCGGGCACCACACCTTACGTGGTAGGTGCACTGCATGAATGCCGCGCTCACGGCATCCTCACCGGCTGCATCACCAGCAACCCGGGCACGCCTATGGCCACCGAGGCCGATGTGCCCATAGAGATGGTGGTGGGCCCGGAGTTCGTCACGGGCAGCTCGCGCATGAAGAGCGGCACGGGGCAGAAGATGATTCTCAACATGATTTCCACCAGCGTGATGATACGCCTGGGAAGGGTGAAGGGCAACAAGATGGTGAACATGCAACTCACAAACAAGAAACTCGTCGACCGAGGCACACGCATGCTCGTAGACGAACTGGGACTGGAATATGGCCACGCCCAACGACTGCTGCTCATGTACGGGTCGGTGGAGAAGGCACTCGAAGCCTATAAGGGCTGAGCAGCACAGCCGGAAAGACAAAATCCGCAAGCCTACTGTAAGGGGGAATGGATGCCCCGGCACAGGAAGGCTTGCGGATTTTTCGATTACTCACGCCGCAAGGCGATTGCAGTAGGCCTACCGCTACTTATAGACGATGAAGCGATTGCAATAGATTTGCGCCTTGGCATCGGGATTCTGCCAACGGAAACTGATGGTGTGGTTGCCTGCCTTGAGATCGTAGTTGTAATAAAGGTAATCGACATTGGCCGTATAGGCATTCCGCACCAGCTGGAGCGTGGTGACCACCTTTCCATCGAGAACCACGTCGACCAGCGCTTTATAGTTAGGGTCTTTGCAACGGACGGAACCCTGAAGGAGAATGGCCTTACCCTCGAAACGGGTCGAAGGAACCTTGTCGACATTGCATTTCAAGGAAATAGCCTTAGAGAGGGTGAGTCCCTTGAAACTCTGCTCAAACCGCACGGGCTTAGGCTTCTGCACCTTGATGTAGACCTTGTCGTCCTCCACCTTGCCTCCATTCTTCTTCACTTGCATGAGGGCATGCTTGAGACTGAGCTTATAGACCTTGCTGAGACTAATGTCGGTATACTGGAAATTGATGTCCTCGCAGCCCTCCACCGACTTGCGCCAGAACTCCGGCATGTGGCTATAGCCCAACATGCAACCCAGGATGCCACAAGCCGTGGAAGGATTGCAGTCGGCATCCTGACCACACCGTGTGGCCACATCGGCGGTCTTCGTGAGGTCACCGCCTCCATAGAGCAGACCCATTATCACATAAGCGCAGTTGAGCGTGGCATCGATGTTCAACTTATTGAATACGCCATCGGGACAACCGATGTCCGTGCTGTAATGGTTCTGCACGAGCTGCCACGTAGCGCGCCAGTCATCAGGATGCTGGTGATACCAGTCGATGACACTGCTGATGACCTTGTGGAATTTCGACTTGACAGGAATGGTGCGCAGGGCTTCGGTGATGACCTTCTCAATGTCGTTGTAAAGGAAGGCCTGCGTGTACATGGCACCCACAAAGACACCACCATACCAGCCATCGCCGTAGTTCATGATGTGACCCACCTTATCGGAGATGGCTGAGGCTGCATTGGGCATACCCGGTGACATGAGTCCGGCATAGTCGCTCTCTATCTGATAGTCGATGCAGTCGGCATGGGGATTTTCCTTCCAATAGCCTGATCGGGGTGGATAGATGCCGCGGATGACATTGTAGCGTCCGCTCTGATTGGCATGCCAAAGCGGATACTTGGCATAGGCAAAGGCCGTGGCGAAACTGTCAGCAGGGGCATTGAGTCCAAAACGCTCGATGACATCAACAAAGGTGAGGTCCATGTAGATGTCGTCGTAGAGACCGGGGTTATGCAACATGTTCTGCTTCACTTCCGACGTACTGAATTTAAGGTCGGTCTCGGGGGCTATCATCTTACCCTGATACCGGAATTCCCAGGGGCCACCAAAAGCGCAGCCAATGGTCTGAGCCGCCCAGCCGCCGGCAATCTTGTCCTGAAGCTCCTGCATGGTGAGCACGGCCATGGAATTCTTAGAGGCTGCCGTCATGGAGACAGAGGTCATCACTACTAAGGATGAGAAAAGAAAGAGTTTGAGTTTCATAATATTACAGTATTGTTGTTTTATGTCGGCCACCGGCCCTGCGCACAGAGCAGGTGGCCAGGATGTTATTGAAATATCTTCTGGGCAAAGAGGGTGAGATAGATGCGCCAATTACGCCACAGATGGCCACCGTCGTTCTCGAAGTATTCGTACTTATAGCCCTTGGAATCAAGATAAGCACGATATTGTTCATTGGCCTTGTAGAGGAAGTCGGCTTTCCCGATGGCTATCCAGTAGAGCTTGGGTGCCGTGGCGAAGAGACGGTCAAGCTGGGAGACAAGCTGGGGATGAGTGGCTGACAAGTGGCTGAAATCGCCGGCTACAAACTTACCGTCGGCGATGAAGGCTGCCGACTGCAATCCGTAGTAATCAAACACGTCTGGATAGAGATTGGCAATGGCGAAGGTGTGACCGCCACCCATGGAGAGTCCCGTCACGGCCCGTCCTTCACGCTTTCGGACGGTCTTATAATGACTGTCTACATAATTCACAATCTCCATGAAAGAGTTTTCGAAAGCATGCCCCTTGGGAGCATCCACACGTGAGCCAGAGGGCGTATACATGCCCTTCGACCAGCAGCCTGGTGCTGCTTGCGCGTCGTAGTTGCCATTGGGCATCACCACAATCATGGGTTTGGCCTTGCCGGCGGCAATGAGGTTGTCCATGATTTGTGTGGCCCTTCCAAGCTCGCTCCAGGCATTTTCGTCGCCTCCTGAGCCGTGAAGCAGATAGAGCACAGGATAGTGCTTACCTTGATCGTAACCGGCTGGTGTATAGATGGTCATGCGACGGTTCATGCCCAACACGCCGCTGTGATACCACACCTTAGCGACGTTGCCATGGGGAACCTCGTTCACGCTATAGAGGCTGCCACGGTCTCCCTTCTCTTTCGTGACAATGACAATGTCGGTGGTGGAAGCCACATCGCGGTTGATGTAGACGCTTGCCGGGTCGAGCATCTTCCTGCCGTCCACAAAGAAGACATAGGAATACATCTCTGGACGGAGAGGCGGTGTAGTGACGGTCCAGACACCTTTGGAGTTTTTCACCATGGTGAAGGACTCGTCGGCAATCTCTTTGAAATTGCCGACAACACTCACCTCTTTAGCTTTTGGGTCGACGTAATTGAAGGTGATGCTCCCGTCGGTATTGACAACGGTGGAATTCACCTTAGGAAACGACCATAATGCTTGCTGCCCCCGAACAGAAAGCGAGAGACAGAGAATGACAAAGGTAATGAAAATCTTTTGCATGATGTTTTATTGGTTTGAGGTAGATGATTGCTTTAGCATGACGCGGCATTGCTCCAGGATGGCCGTGAGATGCTCAACCGTCTCGGCACGCAGCATGGCAATGCGCGTTGGGCGGAAGTCGGGAATACCCTTGAAGATGGGACTGGCGGCTAAATGACGACGCGTATGGAGGATACCCCGGTACTCGCCGATACGCTCCACATTGATACGCAACTGTTCTTCAAGGATGTCGATCTTGTCGTCGAGGGAAAGAGGTTTTGCGTCAGAGCGACCATCGAGAGAGTCCCTAATCTCCTTGAATATCCAGGGGCGACCAAAGGTGGCACGACCTATCATCACAGCGTCAATCCCATAGAGCTCGAAGGCTTGGCGGGCCTCCTGAGCCGAGGTAATGTCGCCATTGCCGATGATGGGGATATGGATATGGGGATTCTGCTTCACCTCGCCAATGAGCGTCCAGTCTGCCTGTCCTGTATACATCTGGCTCCGTGTGCGTCCGTGGATGGTCAGCGCCTGGATGCCACAGTCCTGGAGTTGTTCGGCCAGGGTGGTGATGACGAGGTTCTCCTTGTCCCATCCTAATCGCGTCTTAGCCGTCACGGGCGTGTTGGGCACAGCCCTCACCACTTCGCGAGCGATGTCAAGCATCAAGGGAATATTACGCAGCAGACCAGCTCCGGCTCCCTTCCCGGCCACTTTCTTCACCGGACAGCCGAAGTTGATGTCGATGACGTCGGGGTGGACTTCCTCGACAATGCGCGCAGCCTGCGCCATGGAATCGACATCACGGCCATAGATCTGAATGCCGACAGGACGCTCGTCATCCTCGATGACCATCTTGTCAAGGGTGGATTTCACACTACGGATAATGGCATCGGCACTGACAAACTCGGTGTAAACCATTGCTGCACCAAAATGCTTGCAGAGCTTGCGGAAGCCGATGTCGGTCACGTCTTCCATGGGTGCGAGGAAAAGCGGCTGCTCTCCCAAATCTATATCTCCTATTCTCATAATGCCCTGCAAATATATGGCTTTTCTGCCTAACTTCCAAGTTTTCGGCCACATAAATTTAATACTAATACTACCGACACGGAGGTCAACACTATGGCAAGACCGACGCTGCTGGTACCAAGCCTCGACATCGTGATGCAGTTCAATGGATAGGGTGCTGGGAAGAGGGAAGAAATAAAAATACAAACGAGTGACAACAGTAACTTGGGCTAAAGACGCTGTGCCTTAACAAAAAAGGGGCGACAACAGCAAAAAGCCACATATAATATTGTCACGTTCGGGAGAAAAAGCTATATTTGCATCAACGATAAGCAACAAGACGATGAGTAACGATTTCAAACGAATACCCTACGGCATCTCTGACTTTAAGCAGGTGCGGGAAGAAAACAAGTACTTGGTCGATAAAACCATGTTCTTTGAGCGGATGGAACTGGCGGGTAACTTCCTC
>ONMG01000263.1 GCA_900318855.1 uncultured Prevotella sp. | reverse complement strand
GCACCGTTGATTCCTATGAGTAGGTTCATACCTGGTTTGAAATCTACATCTGCCTCACGCAATATCTTGAAATTATGTATTTTGACGTTTCGTATAATCATTTTCATAATCTGTATTCTATTGAACAACCAATTGCTAAGTGTACATTCTACATCCTTCGACACTGACGTGCATGCAAAGGGGATGGTCTAAAAAAATAAATGATTCTGGAAATTTCACTGCAATACTATTCGCCTTGATAGCCAGTAAAAAATAATTAATGAGATATGGGCTATGCGTGGTCATGATGAGCATATTTCCATTGGATGGCAAACGGCGCACTCATATATCGTAGTTGTTGTTATTGCCACGGACACTCATGAACACTTCGCGGTCTTATCAGATAATGACTTAGAAATTCAATTTCCAAATATAGACCGCCCTCTTTGCCATTTGCTTTTGACGACTCAAGATGGTATTCTCGTCCCAATCGTTGTAATGATCAAGAATATTTTCAGTCATCAGCCTGTACCCGATAAGAGAAATGCACGGGGTCCATCTTCAAGCCTGAATGCAGTTGCTTAAACATATCGACATTCATCGACGGCAGGAAGGAGAAATAATTGATGATAGCTGATTGGATGCCACTGATAGAGGCCTTGCTCTTAACCCAGTTCTGCGGAATGAATGTACGGCCGTTTTGTTCACTGCTGGTCTGCTCCGACACAATAGCGTTGTTGAGACAATTAGCCGCTATCGCCATTACAACATCAGCCAGACTATTGTCCTTGGCGAGTCGAAAACACTCTGACGGTGCCGGTACATTGGTTTGATTGTTGCACTGTGCAAAAATGGCTGACACGGCAAAGAGCATATGATAAGGTGCATAGGCCTTCATCGTGAGCAGGATATCGTTCAGTCCCAACGGATTCTCCTCCGACCAGGCACTGAGTATCTTGTTCATCCAGAAGTTGAGGGCATAGACATCTTCGGGCAAATAATCTTTCTTGAACAGCGTAGAGAAATACTTGTCGAAAATCTTGGTCTCTCCGTAAGAAAGATTAGGACGCTGCATATACCAAGCCATCAGCTCCTTTCCAAGCAGCGACAAATCTATCGTTAGCGCTTTATCCTTATCGGCAGGCACCTGCTCTCCGCGTTTTGTAGCAAAGAATCCATCGGGATACTTCTGCTCGTAAGCTTTTTTCAGTCTTAGCACCTGCTTGCTATTGCTGCGCAAGTCTCTTGCCTTGACTGCACTCTGTGTATTCGTATTAATACTGATGGAATCAGCCCTGTCTCTTTGCGGTATCTCATAAAAACGAATAAGGACATAGGAGTCGTCCCGCTTTTTCACATTTTCACTGCAACTGAGAATCGTATTCAGTGACTGACAGCCATTCACGACATTCAACCCATAGAACTTGAATGTGTCACTGCCCAAATTCTCCATCTTATTGCAGATAGCGGTAATACCATTGTGGAAGAAGAAAAAGTCATGACACTTGTTGGGGTCATTGATGGTCTTCTTTATCTTCTTGTTGACAGTATTGTTGATACCCAAACTCTGTCGCACATTCTTCTGAAACAGCGTACCATCTTTTATGCCCGGCAACTTGATGCATTCCTTCAAAGGCATAGCCACAATGAGCACCTTCGTCTGACTTATCTCTGCATTAAGATATTTCCCCTGAGGAAGTGTAACGATGTAGTTCAACACCGGGTTGGTCTGTTCCAAGACACGGTTGTAAAGCTCCTGGAGCCCATCCCTATCCACGGCGCTGAACAGCGCATTGAGGTCGGAGTCGTCATTCTCGGCCAGTCGCGCTTGGAACATCTCTATATCCCGCTCAGCCTCAGGAGAAAACATCGACGTCGTGACGAGCTCAAAACATACACAGTAGGAATCCTCCTCAAGCGCATTCGCTATCTCTGCAATCTTTCGTTTCAATTTCTCGTTGGCATTTTCCTGCAGTTTGGATAAGTCGTAGAACTGTGTCCACGAGGAAATGACTTCACGCACGGGTTCGGCATTGATACTATCTCCCGTGTAGTACTTGCCCTGAACAACATATATCTTCTGTTCGTCCTCGTCAATATATACAGCATCTATCTGCTTGTCGTTGGCACCATCAGTGACGGCATCCTTCGTCTGACACTGGTCAAGCAGATGGATGTTCCTCATGTACCAAGCAACAAAACGTTGGCCATCATTGGCAAAGTTCTGACGGTAATAGGGTTGCTGTATCTCTGTCTGTATGTTTTCTAATATGGTCATATCAAAGAGCAATTGAGAGTTGGATATACTAAGCCAGTCATGCAAGCGAGGCTGTTGTTATTGCCATGGAAGCTAAGGGACGTTCCACAGACTTCTCTCTTGGCTCAGATGCGATTGTTATTGCTACTGAAGCGGACTTTTCCAGGGTTCAAGGGAGGGAGCACGATGGGCTGCTGCATGGATTGCTGTGCAGTGGTGGCTAATGGTACTTATTGACGCTTACACCCCCTCCTCCTTGTATCATTTGACTGACACAAGTGACGGAAGGGAGTCACCAAGTCCACTTTGGGTATCAATGTGTACCGCAGACTTTCAACATGACTGTGCCTCATCATCTCCGGCTTACAGCCTTAGAATGTGCAAAAGTAACAAGATTAATCGGAATAACCAATTTTCCGACGGTTTTATCGTGTGGGTAAAAGACGAAATCTCAAACATCGGCGACACGATGCGGGGGAAAACGTCAGCAAGGACTACCCCCTATCATACGCATCAACGGGCACTGAACTCACGGCCCGTCCACTTCAGCTTGCGCGCCGTGACAATTGCTTCCACAGCCTTTCTGTCAACCTTCGACGCCAATGGCACGGAGGGCCTGAGGAGCAACGTAGCATTGGCAGGTTGCAGTTGAGCTTCCACTAACAGCGGACTCAGATAGTCGGTCAACGTCTGGAAACGCTCACTGCTCATCGTGTCGGGCTTGGCCACATAAGCCCCTACCCCACCTTCCGTGAGATTCAACGTCTGGGCAAGTGTCCAATCCTTATGATAGAGTGTCACCTCACTTTCTGCAGCAGGACCATAGTAGGAGCGAACCAGACAAATCATGGAATCTCCACCTGCTGTGGGCAGCATCTGCATCTGAAGGGTGGCAGAAGGAGACAACTTCACTGACAGATAATCTGTTGTAAGCGAATCCATTACCGAGTTCCCGTTAAGCAGATTCTTCACCTCTGCCTTTACCTTCAAATCATATAGTTCAACCAGTTCCTGTCGCAAGTTCTTATCCAGATAAGGACTGAGGCTATCGGGCATCGACAGCCACGCATCGCGTACCGAAGCACCCGACGCCGAGCACCACAGAGGCAGAAGAAGAGCCAAAAGAAAAAAAGTCTTTCTCATTGTCATCGTCAATCGTTATTGAAAATCTTAGAACGGTCCATAACGGAGCACGGCATGCCACACCCCGTCGAATTTACGCCGGTAGATGGTGAAGAGGCGGCCAATGCCACTCGGAGCCAGACCGCCCACATAGAAATAAGCACCGTCGTCGTAGTCTTTCGAGATGGAATACCGCTTGGAGAGCCATTGAGAGAGCTCCGCCACCTTTCGGCTGGCCTGATACTTACCGGCGGCACGGATCGTGAAGCGGGCCTCATTGAACTTTGTGTTGCGGAAACGGAAGGCTATCTCGTCGAAGGTGAAGCCTCCATATTCCTTGTCCTTGTAGATGATCTGACTGGCATCCTTTGTCGTGGGTTCACCAAACTCGCGGACGATCGACTGCAGGGCACTCTCGAAGGAGCTTCCCAGACGGACATGCCCCACATAAGCGGGCTCACTGGCCCGGCACAACGTAGTAACGGTAAAGAGACAAAGAACACTTAGTAGAATCCTCAACTTATTCATCTAATTATAGTTGTTGCGATAGATTATATTATTGCTTTTCATTCTCATCCTTCAGTAGGGGAAGTGAGATGTGATACTTCACTGCGAGGAAACGGATGACACACACCAGCAGAAAGGTGCTCACCACGTTGATACTCGGACTGACATGCAGCAGGCACAGCAGCCAGTAGAGCAACCCGCCTAACACACTCGCCATGGCATAAATCTCCTTATGGAATATCACGGGCTCGTTGTTGAGGAGCACATCGCGGATGACGCCTCCTGCCGCACCCGTGATACAGCCCATGATGACGGCCACCCAGAAAGGATGACCACAGGCAAGGGTCTTCTGGATGCCGGCTATCGTGAAGAGGGCCAATCCGAGCGTGTCGAAGGCGAACCATGCGTTGGCCAGCCGCTTCAGCGACTGGGCAAACACGATGACGGCCACCTGTGCGAGTACCGTACATATTATATATAAGGAGGATGTCATCCAGAATGGAGTGACACCCAACATGACATCACGGATGGTGCCGCCTCCAATGGCTACGGCAAAGCCACAGACGAAACCGCCGAACCAGTCATAGTGCTTGGCAGCGGCATGACGTATGCCAGAGATGGCGAAGGCGAAGGTTCCTAAGAACTCGATGACCTGCTGCAGCGTGTGAATCAGATGAGGATCGGAATAAATCATAGCTTAGCCGTTGACTACATTGACGGCTTCTCCCGCAACGTAGGCCTTCACATTGGCCACGGCGATGTCCATCAGTCGTTTGCGCGCCTCAACGGTGGCCCAGGCGATATGGGGCGTGATGAAGGCATTCGGACACGAAAGCAGAGGGTTGGTGGCCTCGGGCGGCTCCTGACACATCACGTCGGCTCCGTAGGCTCCCAGATGGCCGTCACGCAGTGCCTCCGCCACATCCTCTTCGTTGACCAAGGGACCGCGACCGGTATTGATGAGTATGGCTCCCTGCTTCATCTTCCTCAGCGTCTCGTGGTTGATGAGCTCGCGTGTGGTGGGGGTGAGCGGACAGTGCAGAGTGAGGATGTCGCTCACGCCGAAAAGACCCTCCATCGTGGTCTTCTGTATTCCCTCGGGCAGACTGGATGAGTTCTTGCTCGTGAAGGCATACACCTCCATCCCGAAGTCACGGGCCAGTCGGGCCACCTTGCTGCCGATATGGCCCAGTCCAACGATGCCCAACGTCTTTCCCGAGAGCTCATGCAACGGCGAATCCCAATAGCAGAAGTCCGGATTGCGGCTCCAGCGGCCTTGACGATTCTCTTCAGCATAATGACCTATCTGATTGACAATGTTGAGGATATGGGCAAAAGTCAGCTGCGCCACACTGTCGGTGCTGTAGGCGGGAATATTGCATATGATGACACCTGCGTTGCGGGCCGCCTCAATGTCGACCACATTATAACCCGTAGCAAGCACATTGATCATCTTGAGCTCGGGCAGTTGGCTGATGATGTCGGCACCGATGTTCACCTTATTGGTCATCACAATCTCTGCTCCGCGCGCACGTTCCACTACCTCGGAAGGAGCGGTACGGTCGTAGACCGTCAGTTCACCCCATTCTTCGAGCGGTTTCCACGAGAGGTCGCCAGGGTTAGCGGCATAGCCGTCGAGTACTATAATCTTTCTCATATATGGCTGATATATTACTTAGTTTTCAAATCGTTTTCCCCAGCACTTCAGCATGCGCTGGTAGAGTTTCTCTTCCGCGGGCGAGTGCTGCGCGTGCCACAGTCGCCGGTTCTGAAGGGCGTCGGGCATATACTGTTGCTCCACGAAGTTATCGGGGTAGTCGTGGGCATACTTATAGCCGTCGTGGTAGCCCAACTCGGCCATCAGCTTGGTGGGAGCATTGCGCAGCGGCAACGGCACAGGCTGGTTGCCTGTCGCCCGCACCAGTTCCAGTGCGGCGTCCACTCCGAGATAGGCAGAGTTACTCTTCGGACTCGTGGCCAGGTAGACCGTAGCCTCAGCGAGGGGAATGCGACCCTCGGGCCACCCTATCTTCATCACAGCATCGAAGGCGGCATTGGCCAGCAACATGGCATTGGGATTGGCCAATCCGAT
>ONMG01000135.1 GCA_900318855.1 uncultured Prevotella sp. | reverse complement strand
TCCCGCATCAAAGGCTTATCTGACGATAGAGTCATCGACAGCCTCGAAGCTGAACATCACATTCGACGGAGTCGCAACGGGCATTGAATCAATTCTCAATGCGCCGAGCTCAACCAAGAATTCCGCTGACGCACCGATATACAATCTTGCCGGTCAGAGGGTAAGCAAGAACTACCGCGGCCTCGTCATACAGAACGGACGGAAATATATCAAGAAGTAGGTAACTCTTTTTACTCACGAATGTCCACGAATAATCACGAATGCTCAACGATAATGAGGAAAATTCATGGACATTCGTGTCATTCAATAAAAACATTATATGAGAAATTATATCAGACCATCCATTAAGATCCGTGCAGTCTCCAATGAACTGTCGCTCATGGCAGGAAGCATCAATGGCAAAGACACGGAAACGTTGACCGTCAAAAAAGATGAGATAACAACCCAAGAAGACATTGGTGCAAAAAAGAACTTTAATCTTTGGGAGGAGGATGAGTAAACCAATCGAGGACCAGACCGCCGTCGCAAGCAGGCTCAACTCCATGCCAATACCTACAGCAGCGACGACAACATAAAAGGTCGTCGCTAATTATATTCCCTCATTTAACACCATTATTCTGATGAAACAACTACACCTCAAATTACTTGCATTGTGCATAGCTGCCTCGACGAGCATAAGTGTCCAGGCGCAAACCACTGCCTACAATGACGGTACAGCATCGTACAGTTGGAACGGTTCGGGCTACACCATCACCACCGTCGACCTGAATAAGGCCGGTGCCTCATACACTATCCCCGACAGTGTCAACGGCTATCCCGTCACCGCCATTCAGGGTGGCCTCTTTGGCAACGGAACAAAGAGCAACAACACCATCAAATCCGTCCATATCCCAGCCACAGTCAAGCAGTTCGTTGGCACCATCGGTGGTTTCAAGAACTGCAAGGCCCTGGAGGAAGTCACTTTCGCTGAGGGCAGTCAGCTACAGAGCATACCCAACGAGGCGTTTAACAGCTGCAACAAGCTAAAGCATCTCGACCTGACCAATTGCGAGAAGTTGACTTGGATCGGAGGATGGGTATTCGACAGCAACCACGCCCTGGTCGATGTGCATTTCCCCAGCTCCTTGAAGAGCATCGGAGACGGCTCCTTCGGATGGTGCGTGGGACTAAGAACCGTAGAGTTTGAGATTGGCAGCCAAATGGAAACCATCGGCAAAGATTGCTTCCACCACACCTCTATCCGTACTGTCAATCTGGAGGCATGCACCCATCTGACAACCATAGGGTCGAATGCCTTCAATCCATACACACAGCCCAAGAATCTGACAGAGCTTGTTCTGCCAGCCTCCGTCACCACCATAGGAAGCAATGCTTTCGCCAATCAGAACAAACTGGAGAAGATCGTGTTCCAAACCACGACACAATACAACAAGCTGACGGGGCTCAATGCCAACTGGCTCAATACAAGCACCGGTGGAAAACTGTATGTGCAGCAAGGCCTTGACTTTCCTTCTGAGATTAACGGCTACAAGGTGGTACAGGTCAGTGCCGACAAGTTACAGGAGATATTGGCAGGCACAGAGGTCATCATTGACGCCACATCACATCTTGCATCCTACAGCAACAGCGTTGATGTTAAGGTGCCTGACGACATGAGCATATACTATGCCAAGGCTGTAAATGGGAACAACGTCACGCTGCAGAAACTTGAAGGAAATATCATTCCAGCCGGACTTGGCGTCATACTCAGTAGCGAGACCGTGGGTGAGAATCTGTTAAGCTACGGTGGCAATATTGACTTTGACCTCACACGCACAAACGCCAACCTACTCATAGGCACAGGCGATGAGTCATTTGCCAACTACGAGGCAGGCAGCACCTACTACGCACTTGCAGACGGTGAACGCGCACTTGAGCCGGTGAGCCTTGGGAACACTATTCCTGCACACAAAGCCTACCTGAAGTTGAATTTTTCAGCCGACAAGCTCTTCCTTGTATTCTACAACACATCGGGAATCAGGGACATCACTTCTTCCCCCCATGAAGGGGTATCAACAAACGCACCAGCCTACAACTTAGCAGGTCAGCGAGTGGGACAGAACTACAGAGGCATCATCATTGTAAATGGCAAGAAAATACTGAGAAAGTAACCCACATCTTATATTCGTCGGGCATAACAGTCATCGCATGGAGTCTGTTATGCCCCGTCTCCCTCCGAGAATCAGAAGTTTACAAACCTACCATCTGTTCGAATCCAGCTTATGATAAAAGCATTACTTCTTAGAGCGTCCGCTATCATCATCCTTCTATCACTAACAACCACAGAGTGCCCCTGCCAGGCAGCAGGCTATACACAAAGCCGCATCTTTTGGGACGTAGCCACACAGCGCAACGTTATGGGAGGCAGCAACCCACGCGTCATTCAACTACAGGACGGACGCCTGATGGCTGTGGCCGCAGGTGGAGGCGTGCTTGTGAGCTATAGTGCAGACAGAGGTCTCACATGGTCAGCCGCCACGTATATTATACGCAACAGCGAGAAGGGTATATCCGACTACCATACCCCCGACCTTATTCAACTCAGCGACGGTACAATCATCGTCGGCTACAACCCGAGGCCCAACTCATCGGGCACCCTACCCTACAGCATCCGCTGCGTGCGCAGCACCGACAACGGCAAGACTTGGTCGCCACAGATCACTATCCATAAAGGCGTTCATGCCGATGCCAACGGCTGCTTCGAGCCATCGTTTCTCGAGCTGCCATCAGGTGAAGTGCAGTGTTACTACTCCAACAAGGAGGAGACGGAGAACGCCTGGAGACAGAAGATTGACGTCATAAGCAGTTACGATAAAGGGCTGTCGTGGACAAACCGCAGAGTGGCCAGCTACCGTGCCCAACATGCGGACGGCATGCCTAAAGCCATTGTGCTCAATGACCATTCACAAATAGTCTACACCATTGAAGACAACGGCTGGCGAAACGGATTCGTCGCCACTACTATCCGCTGCGCCCTTAGCGACAACTGGAAGACCACTGTCGGTGGCAACAGCAGCAACCGTAACATCATTTTTGAAGACAAGACCCTAGCAAATGATATTTCCGCCGCACCCTATCTCGGCATTTTCCCCTGGGGCGAGACAGTGGCTTCGTTTCAGGGCAGTCATGGCCGCAGATCCGGGGGCTACCAGGATCTCGACCTCTTCGTAGTGACCGGCAACGACCAGGCACGGAATTTCAAAGGGCTGACAGAGCCATTCAAGCTCGACACCACCGAGTGTGCCAACTGGAATTCCGTGGCGGTGATAGATACAGGACAGGTGATGGCATGCGGCGGCATATTCAAGGTAAGAAACAAGGCCATCACCGGAGGAAGCTCCGTGCGTGTCATCAGAGGATATGCTGTCAAGGAATTCCTCGCCCGCAAAGGTACGCTCCGAATTGGCCATGTGGAGCGGGGCAATGGCCTCGTGGCGGCAGGGCCAGAGCAAGTGGTCATGGGCGCCCTTACACGCCAACGCTCCACAGTCAACTTTGCCTGGGATAGCAACAATCTCTATCTGTATGCATCGGTGGACGATGCCTCGCTGAGTGAATCAACCTACAGGGGCAACAATCTGCATCTCTATATCAACACCGGACTACAGTCAGCCGGACTCACCTCAGGCATGTATCACTTCACATTCAATGCCGGAACAAAGTCATTGCAGTCTATTCAAAGCGTACAGTCGGGCAAGTGGTGCTCTTACTCTCCTACTACGGCAATCCATTGCATAGTCACCACCTCCATCAGCAACAAGAACTACATTGTCGAGGCCGCGATACCTTGGAGCGTGCTTGGACTCAGCGCCGCACCAGAAGACAAGCAGATGGCTGTAAATCTGCGCATCGATGTGCTGAGGAACGGCAAGGTGGTCACGGACACCATTCCCGATGCACTAACCGACCATTCAAACACTTGGATGACATTCCGGCTACGCGCGGGGAGCGATGTCACCAAAATAGACGGTGTGACCTACGAACTGAATGCTACCGGCACCGGCTACATACTGAAGAAGGGTATAGCGTCTACCCGGCTCACGATTCCCAGTACAGTGAATAATCTCCCCGTGGTAGCCATCGCTGACAATGCGTTCAAGGGACTTGGGGTGAAAGACGTCACCATCCCAGCCTCGGTGAGATCCATCGGAGCGAGTGCCTTCAACACCTCGGGCGACCTCGTGGTGAACTTCCCTGCTTCGGGCAGCCTGCTCGAGTCCATCAGAGCGAAAGCTTTCGCCGCAAACTGGAAGAAGCTCACCCTGAACAACTTCGACAAGCTGGGCAACTTGAAGACTATTGGCAGCAATGCCTTTAACGACAGATATTTC
>ONMG01000227.1 GCA_900318855.1 uncultured Prevotella sp. | reverse complement strand
TAGTAATTGACAAACTCATTGTTGTCCATGCCTGACAGCCAGCGGCCGTCGAGCGCAATGTTGAATCCAATGAACTTGGAGAAGCTGTGGTCCCAGTCTATATGTCCTGTGAGCGAGTGCTTGCGCGAGGGCATGTAGGGGCTGGACAAATAGTTGCCGCCGTCAGCACGCAGGGCATCCTCATGGACAAAGGCGTAGGCCAACCGTGCTGTGATGCCGCAACGCCAGCGAGCCCGCGCAGAGGCTTCAGCACCGTAGACATTGAACTTGTCGATGTTGATGTAGGGCAGTCGTGGCAACTTGGTGTCGCCGTCCTTGTAATAAGGATTTCCAGAAGTAATCTTGTTGCGCACGTTGTTGCAATAGCCATTCACGACGAGGTCGTAGCCATTGTGGACGTATTCTATGGAGAGGTTGAAGTTGTGGCTCACTTCCGCCTTCAGGTTAGGATTGCCTTCGATGACCCAGATGCCCAGCATGTCGAAGTCATAGTATTTCTCCTTTAGCGTAGGTGCCCTAAAGCCCATGCCGTAGCCGAATCTGACATTGAGATGCTTCAGGGGTGTGTGGCGGATGCTCAGCTTGGGCGTGAGGCGTTGCATGCTGTGGTCTGAGAAGTAATCGTAGCGCAGCGCTGTAACGACTTCCCAAATGCGGTTCAGGTTCCAGTCGTACTGACCGAAGAAGTCGAAGCTGCTTTGTTTCTTACTGCCGCTGAGCTTTGCGTTCATGAGGTAGTCGTGCATGTAGTCTGCACCCATAGTCAGCATATTGGACCCGATGTTGCGGTTGTAGAGCAGCCGGATGCTGTTCTGTACGTCGGAGTAGCCCCTGACGTCGCGTTGCCGGTGGAGGTAGTTCGACTTGTCGTATTGGTCGAAGGAGTAGGTGGCATCCAGGAAATCAGTGTTGCTGATGGCCCACTGGGCGCGCAGCCCGGCATTGAAGTCGCGGTAGCGTTCCGGTGATTCCACTTCGCGGCTGACCTGTCGAAAGAAATATCCGGCGCGTCCGGAGAGCTTCAGTTTCTCGTTGGCATCAAAAGACAGCTGGTCGTTGAAGTGCCAGGTTTTCTCACCGAATATGGTCGATATGACGCGCCCCACAGGGTTGTCGCCGTTCGCCACATCGTAATTGTCCACACTGGTGCGATTGATGTTCAGTCTGTTCGTCCATCGCCCCCAAGCATTCTCTATGCCTGCCGCATAGCGCTGTCCGTTGTGTTTCGACAGTCGGCCGCTGACATTCATACCGAACCGGCGGGCCCCCTCCTTGGTGATGATGTTGATGACGCCACCTGCGGCATTGCTTCCGTAGAGAGCCGAAGCAGCGCCCTTGACAATCTCTATGTGGTCGACATTATCCGTCATCAGCCTTGAGAAATCCACGTCGTCCATGGTCTCTCCCGCCAATCGTTCGCCGTCAACCAGAATGAGCACACTCTGTCCGCCAAAACCGGAGAAGTTGAGATGCACCATCTGATTTTGAGCATAACTGAACTCCACGCCGGGCATCACCGTCTGCAACAGGTCGCGGATGTTGGTGGCGTCGGCCTTGCGGATGTCGGCGTTCGAGATTACCTGCGTGAGCACAGGCGTTGTGAGCAATGTCTTTGGCGTGCGGGTGCCAGTTACCACCACCTGCTCGATATGCTGTCCTTCGAGTAGGGTGTCAACGGGCTCAGCCGGGAATGCAGGCAGGAAGTCGATGAAGAGGAGGAAGAAAAAAAGAAGACGTTGATGCACTTGTCAGTAGGGATATTTGTAGTCGATGGTCATCCAACACTTTGTGCCTGCGTCGTTCATATAGTTGGCCAAACGCAAGGCTACATATCGGCCGTTGCGTAGTCTGATGATGAACACATGGCCGTTGTAAGTGGACGATGGCGGAATGGGAGGAAGATGGAAGCTGAGCCAGCTGGAGAGTAGTGGATTGACGCTGATGCCTTGAGAGCCAACGAGACAGGAGAGAAGCTGTGAGCGGTCAGTCCACACAGCATTCTCGCTCCACTCGTCGCTCACCCATTCCGTCTGGCGGCCTAACCTGGATAGGGAATCAGCATAGGCTTTGAAGGACGCTGGCATGAGGCTTAGATCGGAGCAGTCGGTCTCAATGACGGCTCCGCCGTTAGTGCGCACATTGTCGCGATGGATGGCGATGCTCCATGAGGGCGGCTCTGCTTGAGAAGCCGTAGGACGGTAGGAGCGCATTTCATTGACTTCGAGACCCTTGTCGAAGACATCAAACCAGTAGGTGTAGATGCCTGGAGCATGGAGAGAGTCGGCCTTTGGTCGTTCTGTCGTCGTGGAGTCGGGAATGGGATAGGCCTGGAACTTGGTCTGCATACGGTAGAGGGCTGCCGTGTCGCCTCCCTCGCTGAGCATCAGCAGGGAGTCGAAGTCGATATAGTACCAGTCGGTCCAACTGGTGGCATCCATATAGATGCGCCCGGCCATCGACTGTGGAGCACTCTCGGCGGGTTCATCGTAGATGCCGTTGAGGATACCCTCGCACGACGAAGCCATGATAACGGTGGCTATGCAGAGCAGAGGCAGAAGGAACTTCTTCTTTCGTCTCTGCCATCGTTCCGACAGGCACTCATCCATGGAGTGTAGTCTTTGTCTGTGGATGCTCTTGCGGTAAAACAATGTCTGGTGTATCTGTGCGGTGCCCCGACTTGCTGGTCGGGGCCCGCTTAAAAACTTAGTTGCCTGCTGAGGAAGTTCCCTTGAATCGGCTGCTTATGGGGAAGGGCATGTTGCCGAAGCGGTAGGTGTCGGTAACGATGCAGTTGCCAATGAAATCGAGCTTCACCGTCACTTTGCCGGTGGTGAGGACGTAGTCAGCATCCATTGTTGTCTTTCCTGCATTGACGGCAGTGACATGCGTGGTCAGTTTGTCGGCAGCGTAGTCACGTACATAGGCATCTGCTTCCTTGTCATAAGCGAGATTGCTGATGGTGTATGGACTCTGTGTAATGGTGCCAATGATAGTGTTGGCATAAACTTCCTGCGGTTTCGTGAGGTTGATGGTGCCGTCGCTATTGGTCGTGATGGTGTAGCTGAGGTCCGATGCTACGTAAGTCCAGGCCGCATTGTTGTTGATGGTCACCGTGTCGTTTCCATTGAATACGATAGTTGAAGGTGCGGCCGGCTCAAAGACGATGCTATCTATTTCGTTGGCTTGAAGTTGCAGAGTGGAACCGTCGGTCTTCATGATTTTCACGGTCTGAGCGGATATGGAAAGGGTGCATACCAAGGCGGCAGCGAGTGTAAATAATTTCTTCATGACTTATCTTTTGATGAATTTGAATGTTTTTGAACTTGTTTTTACGATGTAGACGCCCTTCTTTGGGCCGATGCTGATTGTAGCCTCACCATTTTGTGAAACCTGACTTTTGCCTACGAGGGAACCGTCTGAGGTGTAGACCGACAGGATGCTGCCAGGCTGGAGCCCACTTGCACTAATGCTCTCTCCCAAACGGAATACGGGTTGCTGTGTGGCTTCCGTTGTCGAGATGCCAGTGGAGATTCGGTCGGTGAATTCAAACATGCGGTAGGCAGTGAGCGGGTACTCTACGGTCTTCGCTCCGCTGGTGATGACAAGATTGGCCGCAGTAAAGGTCACGGTAGGCTTGTCGGCAACCTCAAAGTAGGTGGCGCTGCCATCTCCGCCACTCACTCTTACGTATTTGGCTGCCTGGACAGCCATGGAAGTGGCCGCCAACAGCATTACTGTAAAGAGGCGTGATAGACTTTTGTTTATCATATTCTTGATAGTTTGTAATGTTGAAGTGTTAAGATGTTGCAAAGTTAAATATTCTGATACGTTCCTGCAATCCTCATTTATATGGATATTGAGGGTTTCCCCTTGACTCTTTGGACGTGTCCTGTGTCATTGAGGCTGAAAAAGAAACAGGCAGCCCTGTCAAGGACTGCCTGTGGAAGGTGAGGGCGAAAAGAAATTATTTCACCGTTATTTTCTTGGTGCTGCCATTACGGAAGCGAATGATGTAGACTCCACGGCGGAGTTGTTTCAGAGCATCACGCCCGCTGGCAACCTTCTCGCCACCAATGCTGTAGACATCAAGGCATTCGCCGGCGGATGGCGTGCTTCCATCGCTGTTCACCTCACTGATGCCGAGGGCTGCAGCCGTTCGCAGAATCACTGTGTCGCAACGGAGAGAGTCCTCAGTGGTCGAGACAGCGAACGTGGAATCGTTGTAGCCTAAGAGCGAGCATGTTATCGAGAGCGTTGTCGAAGCGGGCAATGAGAAACAGTACTTGCCTTCAGCGTCGGTCTTGGTCTCTGCCACGACCGCACCATTGCTGTCCTTAGCTGTCACCGTCACATTCTCCAGGGGCGTAGGCTGGTAGAGCTTATGCAGCGTGAGGTCGGCATCCTGACCGAGGACAACGCCCATGGCTGTGATGCTGTCGACATGAAGTGTGTCGTT
>ONMG01000134.1 GCA_900318855.1 uncultured Prevotella sp. | reverse complement strand
GGGTCCCATCCAGTGCCACCAGGCGAAGGGGCGGTATTCAATGGGCGGATTGCGAAATTCAGACTCAAGCGACTGGCCCATGACGGGTAAACTGGGTGTCGATATGAGGAGACATCCGAGGAGAATGGCTGTAGCCAATGAGCGAAGAGCGTTACGTGTCATAGTATATTGTAGTGTTTGCGGCAAATGTACACAAATCTTTCCGAATAAGCAAGCTGAATCTCTTAAAAACGCAGTTCTTAATAATAAAAGAGGTGTTAGTTGCGTTTTTACAATATGAAATGGACCGACCGTATCCGTCAGGTGAAGATTCTACTGGTCTCGGCAGCTATTCTCATAGCCGTGGTGTCACTGGTCATCTCACATTATCTTACACGCGACCTTGCCCGGGAAGAGCGCAACAAGATGGAGGTATGGGCTGAAGCGATGCGCACGCTCAGCGACCCCAACGAAAGCGCCGACCTCAACCTGGTGCTGAAGGTCATCGAGGGCAACAACACCATACCGGTGGTGGTGCTCGATTCGCATGGCCAGTGCTCAGTGGTTCGCAACATCCACATCAAGGGCAAGAACCGGGCCGACAGTCTCCGTTATGAGGCTGCCGAGGGTCGCCGCATGAAGGCTGCCGGGCGCTTCATTCGGATAAAGCTCGACGAAAGTCCGCATTCCGACTACATCGATGTCTGCTACGACGAGTCGCTCATGCTGAAGCGTCTTGCCGTTTACCCCTTTGTCCAGTTGGGTGTTGTGCTCATCTTCGTGGTGGTGGCCATCTTTGCTCTGCTCACTTCGAAGAAAGCCGAACAGAACAAGGTTTGGGTGGGCCTCTCTAAGGAGACTGCCCATCAGCTCGGCACGCCCATCTCGAGTCTTATGGCTTGGACCGAGATGCTCAAGGAGAGCTATCCCGACGACGTGCTGCTGCCCGAGCTCGACAACGACGTAAAGCGCTTGCAGCTCATTGCCGACCGATTCTCAAAGATTGGCTCTGTGCCCGAGCTCGTGCCGGCAAGCTTAAACGAGGTGCTCTGCCATGTGGCCGACTATATGGACCGCCGTACGTCGAAGAAGGTAAAGATAGTGCTCGACCTGCCCGGCCGCGACGTCATCGTGAAGATGAATCAGCCGCTTTTCGAATGGGTGATAGAGAATCTGTCGAAAAACGCTGTCGACGCCATGGGCGCTGATTCTGGAAAGATAACGCTGCACCTGGAAGAGACGCCTACGAAGGCTGTGGTGGAGGTGAGCGACACGGGGAAGGGCATCCGCAAGAAAGATATCTCCAACGTCTTCCGCCCTGGCTTCACCACCAAGAAACGAGGATGGGGACTGGGCTTGAGCCTTGCCAAGCGCATTGTGGAAGACTATCATAAGGGGCGCATCTTCGTGAAGAGCTCCGAGGTGGGCAAGGGCACCACCTTCCGCATAGAACTCCGGAAATAGGGTCGCAGGATATTTTCTGCGGGGTGGTTAATTCCTGTCCGACCACAGTGTCTCCACCGAACATGAGTCACGCAATAGCACCGTCTCCTCTCAACTCTGCCATAAAGTTCTTAGCCTAAACGTTCACAGCTTCTGCTGAAACGCTGGTGGAGAATGATTTGTGCGCATGGAATGCTCGTGCGATTCCTCGGGTCACCTCTGCTCCAGATAAAGTAGGACACGGCATCCCTGGTCAGCGCTCCTGTTGTCGCAGAACCGTTGTGGCATGGACGACAGCGAAGCCAGCTGACGGCCAGGAGGTCCGCCCCATGCTTGGGCAACAGAGGGACCTTCGTGGGGCAAACCTATGGTCCTTAAGGGGTCAAGGTGGCCTGCTTGTGGGGGAATTGCCGGGCTGTCGATATGGTAATGCTATAGAAAAAGATCGTTCGCTAAGCAGCAAACGATAAAAAGCTACTCAGCAAAAGAACGTTTGCCGGGCAACAAAATCAAGAGTCAGACCGTGGACTCGGCCCGATGCGAAAGGTCAGAGCCTATGTCGTAGAAAGATGTATGCACATAAAACGCGGCAGTTCTTCAACCATGTGGTTTCTCATCTGAGCCCGAAATAACCCGCTCTCAAGCTGGTTCCGGTGGCGTGCACACCGGCTCCGGGGGAAAGACCTCCAACCTTCCTCCTTCATTTCCTCGGCTGCCATATGCAGCCTCCATTCCTTCTCATCCCGTAGGGGGCGCTCGGCTTTTCCCCACCATTCTTAGGGAATCGCCTACACTCCCGTAGGACATTTCTTTGGCGTAAAGCAGACGAAACGCCTAACTTTGCGGAGACAACAGAAAGAATGAAGCATATGAGACATTTTATTCTATCACTTATCCTGCTCACGGCCATGGCCCTACCTGCAGCAGCACAGTATTATCCCGATGGCCGTCCCATCCCTCCGCGGCACCGTTATGGCAACGCTTATAGGCCCAGTATGCCGGCGCCAACCGGCAATTACTATGGCTTCCGTGTGGGATTCGGTCTGGCTACGGTCAACAGCGATTCCAAGTATCTCGACGCCAACAAAGTGCGCACGGGGCTCAATGTAGGGCTGGCAGCCGGATTCCTGCTCACTTATCAGGCTCCCCTCTATCTCGAAACCGGGCTCTACTACAACGAGAAGGGCGGAAAGAGCACCTACAATGGCGACAAATTCACTTACTCGCTCAACTATCTGGAAGTGCCCTTCGTGGTGAAGTATCGGATGCCTGTCGGCCAGGGCGTCACTGTGGAACCGTTCTTGGGCGGATTCCTGAGTTGCGGAGTTGACGGCAAAATCAAGGACTTCGCCCAACGTGAGGCTTACGGCAGCTTCAGCGACGATTACGACGACAACTTCAAACGCTTCGACGGTGGATTGCGCTTGGGCTGCGGACTGGGCGTCGGCAACTTCTATCTGGAGGGCAGTTATGACATCGGACTGGCTAACGTGGGGAAGGATGATTTCGACGATACCCATACCGGCTGCTTCAATCTTACGGTGGGTGTGAACTTCTGACAGGCGCCGACTGGCCCCGGCAGCAGCCGGAGGCGCTTACTACCATGTCCTGGGTCCGAATTCCGGCACCCAGGGGGCACCCCTCTCTCACCCCAAGTCGATTCGGACTGTCGGCTTGGGGCGATTTCGCAAGTAGCTCAATGCGCTGATAGTCATCCTGTTTGGATGATAAGCCCCGACACTTGGAGGACTTTGTGGAGAGTTGTCGGCTTCAGCCTTCTGCATCCTGCCGACACCGAGTCGACCGACGGAATGTCGGCCCTTGCTGTCAGACTGTCGAAGCCGCAATTGGCCGTAGCCAGGTTGCCGTGCTGAGGGCTGTCAAGCCCGACACCCCCGTTAAAAAAACAAATTTTTAGCCTATTAATTAGGAAGTTACGCTAAGAATGCGTAATTTTGCAGTTCGCAGTGTGTCTCTTGCCGCCATGGGACAGCAAGGGCGCATGTGTCCACACCAGAGATTGTGGCGCAGAGAGGCAATAACATAACAAAATAAAATAATAAACCAAGAGATGAAGATTTCGTTTGAGAATCCCGACAAGGTGAATGGTCTGCTGACCCTCACTGTCGAAGAGGCTGACTACAAGGACAATGTCGAGAAGACACTGAAGGACTATCGCAAGAAAGCCAACTACCCCGGCTTCCGTCCCGGAATGGTTCCGATGGGACTGATTAAGAGGCAGTTTGGCGCATCGGTTAAGATGGATGCCATCAACAAACTTGTGGGTGAGCAAATCTACAAGTATGTCCAGGATAACAAGATTCAGATGCTCGGTCAGCCCATGGCTTCCGAGAAGCAGGAACCACAGGATTTGGAGAAGCCCGCTCCTTATACCTTCATGTTCGATATTGCCGTGGCCCCCGAATTCAAGATGGAGCTCAACGGAAAGAATAAGATTGTGTACTATAATATAACTGTTGACGACAAGCTGATCGACCAGCAGGTCGACATGTTCGCATCGCGTGCAGGCAAATACGAGAAGGCTGACAGCTATGAGAAGGGCGATCTTCTCAAGGGTGACCTGCGCGAGCTCGACGAGCAGGGCAACACTAAGGAAGGCGGTCTCGAGGTGGCCGGTGCCGTGCTGATGCCCGATTATATTAAGGTGGACGATCAGAAGAAGCTCTTTGAGGGTGCCAAGGTGGGCGACATCATCACCTTCAACCCCCGGAAGGCCTATCCCGACAACGACACTGAGGTGTCGTCGCTGCTGAAGATCAAGAAAGACGAAGTGAAGGACCACGAGGGTAACTTCAGCTTCCAGGTGACCGAGGTGAGCCGCTTCACCAAGCATGCCCTCGACCAGGAGCTCTTCGATAGTGTCTTTGGTAAGGATGCCGTGAAGGACGAGAAGGGTTTCCGCGACAAGATCGCCGAGGGACTCAAGGCTCAGCTAGCCGGCGACTCCGACTTCCGCTTCCTGCAGGACGTGAAGGACTACTGCCTCAAGAAGGTGGGCAAGCTCACTTATCCCGACGCTCTGCTCAAGCGCATCATGCTGGCCAACAACAAGGACAAGGACGAGAAGTTCGTCGACGAGCACTATGATGAGAGCATCAAGCAGCTCACCTGGCAGCTCATCCGCGAGCAGCTCGCTGATGCTAATAATATAAAGGTGGAGAAAGCCGACGTCGAGGCTGTGGCTGCCGAGATGGCGCGCGCCCAGTTCGTTCAGTATGGCATGAGTAATGTGCCCGACGAGTATGTCGACAACTACGCTAAGGAGCTGTTGAAGAAAGAAGAGAATGTGAACAACTTCGCTGAGCGCGCTTCCGACCTGAAGCTCACTCAGGCCCTGAAAAAGGTCGTGAAGCTCGATACGAAGGACATCTCGATCGACGACTTCAATAAGCTCGCTGAAGGCAAATAGGATTATTTAACGAAAATAAACCCCGTCGTTGACTGAGGTTATCTGCTTTTTTGTTATCTTTGTTGTTGGTAAGCTTCAGAGTTGTGTCATCCTGGCATGGCTCTTGCTATGACAAGATGATAAGAGAGTGGATAACCTCTGTTTTGTCTTATTAAAAGGAAAGGTAAAATGAATAACGATTTCAGAAAGTTCGCCACAGGCAAGCTCGGTCTCAATGGGCTTGCGCTGGATGACGTCGTCAAGTCGCAGGCACAGTATCTAAACCCCTATATTCTGGAGGAGAGGCAGCTGAATGTCACTCAGATGGATGTCTTCTCACGCCTGATGATGGACCGTATCATCTTTCTCGGTACCGAGATTGATGACTACACGGCCAATACACTCCAGGCCCAGTTGCTCTACCTCGACTCCGTCGACAGCGGCAAGGATATCTCTATTTATATTAACTCGCCCGGTGGCAGCGTTACGGCCGGTCTCGGCATCTATGACACCATGCAGTTCATTAGTAGTGACGTGGCCACCATCTGTACCGGTATGGCAGCCTCAATGGCAGCCGTGCTCCTGGTCTCCGGAACCGAGGGCAAGCGGTCGGCGCTCACGCACAGCCGCGTGATGATTCATCAGCCGCTCGGCGGTGTGCAGGGACAGGCCTCCGACATTGAGATTGAAGCACGCGAGATACAGAAATTCAAGAAGGAACTCTATACCATCATCTCCGACCACTCCCACCAGCCTTACGAAAAGGTGTGGAAGGACAGCGACCGCAACTATTGGATGACAGCAGAGGAGGCCAAAGAGTATGGAATGATTGACGCTGTGTTAACAAGGAAGAAATAAAGATGCCTAAAAAAGTATGTAGTTTCTGCGGTAGACCTGAAAATCAGGTGCGCCTGCTGATAACCGGTATCAACGGCTTCATTTGCGACGAATGCGTGAAGCAGGCTTACGAGATACTGAAGTCCACGGGCGCGCTCGGTGACCAGGCTGAGCATCATGCCGCCGATGAGCCATTTACGATGCGCAACGTGCCGAAGCCGAAGGAAATCAAGGATTATCTTGACCAGTATGTCATCGGACAGGATGAAGCCAAGAAGTGCCTGTCGGTGGCGGTGTACAACCATTACAAGCGCCTCCAGCAACCCAAGGACGACAAGGGCGTGGAGATAGAGAAGAGCAACATCATTATGGTGGGCAGCACCGGTACGGGTAAGACGTTACTTGCCCGCACCATTGCCAAGCTGCTCGACGTTCCCTTCACCATTGTCGACGCTACGGTGTTCACCGAGGCCGGCTATGTGGGCGAGGACGTGGAAAGCATCCTCTCGCGCCTGCTTCAGGTGGCCAACTACGACCTTGCCGCCGCTGAGCGTGGTATCGTCTTCATTGATGAAATCGACAAGATAGCCCGCAAGAGCGACAACCCGAGCATCACCCGCGATGTCAGTGGCGAAGGTGTACAGCAGGGCCTGCTCAAGCTGCTCGAGGGAACGATGGTGAACGTGCCGCCTAAAGGTGGCCGCAAGCATCCCGACCAGGACTATATCCACGTGGATACGAGCAATATTCTCTTCATTTGCGGTGGTGCCTTCGACGGCATCGAGCAGAAGATAGCCCAGCGGCTCAATACCCATGTGGTGGGTTACAACTCGGTGCAAAACACCCGTCATATCGACAAGAGCGACCTGATGAAGTACATCCTCCCGCAGGACCTCAAGTCGTTCGGTCTGATTCCTGAAATTATCGGTCGACTGCCCGTGCTCACCTACCTCAATCCGCTCGACCGCGGAGCCCTCAGACGCATCCTGGTGGAGCCCAAAAACTCCATCATCCGCCAGTATGAGAAGCTCTTCGAGATGGACGGTATCAAACTGAAGTTCAACGACGACGTGCTCGACTACATCGTCGACAAGGCCATGGAGTATAAGCTCGGGGCGCGTGGACTGCGGTCCATCGTAGAGTCCATCATGCTCGATTCCATGTTTGAAATTCCGTCAAAGCAGCAGAAGTCGTTCACCGTGACGCTGGCTTATGCCAAGAAGGAACTCGATAAGGCTCATCTGCAGAAATTGAAAACAGCTTAAAGCTCACTCTTATTGCCTGCGGCTGCCGGAAGGCTGCCGCAGGCAATCCCTATGAAAAATGTGAACCGCCGTACCATCGGCAGTCCTTGACAGAATCCGTCACACGCACGGAACCCAACGAAAGCACTTATGACTGATAACGTAGATCTCACAAAGAAACTAAAACTCTATTTCGGCTTCGACAAGTTCAAAGGCGACCAGGAGGCCATTATCCGGAACCTTCTTGCAGGCAACGATACCTTCGTGCTCATGCCTACCGGAGGTGGCAAGAGCCTGTGCTACCAGTTGCCCTCACTCATCATGGAGGGCACGGCCATCGTTGTGTCGCCCCTCATCGCACTGATGAAGAATCAGGTGGATGTCATCAACGGCCTGAGTGAGGACGATGGTGTGGCTCACTATCTCAACTCGTCGCTCAATAAGGCCGCAGTGCTTCAGGTTATGGATGATGTCAGAAGCGGCCGCACCAAACTGCTGTATGTGGCTCCGGAATCGCTCAACAAGGATGAGAACGTGGAGTTTCTTAAGACGGTAAGAATCTCGTTCTATGCCATCGACGAGGCACACTGCATCTCTGAGTGGGGCCACGATTTCAGACCCGAATACCGCAACATCCGGCCGACCATCAACAAGATAGGCAATGCTCCAGTCATAGCGCTCACCGCCACCGCCACCGACAAGGTGAGGACCGACATCAAAAAAAGTCTCGGCATTATGGACGCCAAGGAGTTCAAGAGCTCTTTCAACCGTCCCAACCTCTATTATGAGGTGCGCCCTAAGACTAAGGATATCGACCGGCAAATAATCATGTTCATCAAGCAGAATCCGCATAAGAGTGGCATCATCTACTGTCTGTCCCGGAAGAAGGTGGAGGAGCTTTCGGCCGTGCTCAGGGCCAACGACATCAAGGCGGCACCTTATCATGCCGGCCTCGATTCGGCCGTGCGTTCGGCTACGCAGGACGACTTCCTCATGGAGCGCATTGACGTCATAGTGGCTACCATCGCCTTCGGCATGGGTATCGACAAGCCAGACGTTCGTTTCGTCATCCATTACGATATTCCCAAGAGTCTTGAAGGCTACTATCAGGAGACGGGACGAGCAGGACGAGACGGTGGCGAGGGACAGTGTATAGCCTTCTACTCCAAGCACGATCTCGACAAACTGGAGAAGTTCATGGACGGAAAGAGCGTGCAGGAACAGGATATAGGCCGGCAGCTGCTCCACGAGACGGCCACCTACGCTGAGTCGTCGGTCTGCCGCCGGAAGCTGCTGCTCCATTATTTCGGTGAAGACTATACCGAGGACAACTGCCATAACTGTGACAACTGTCTCCACCCCAAGCAGAAGATAGAAGCTACGGATGCTCTCGTGGCAGTGCTCAAGGCTATTGCGGCTGTTAAAGAGAATTTCCCGCAGGATTACATTATCGACTTTGTCAAAGGTAGGGCTACCGACGATATCACCTCCCACCACCACCACGAGCTGGAAGAATTCGGCAACGGTGAGGATATGGACCCCAAACTGTGGAGTTCGGTCGTCAACCAGGGTATCATTGCGGGATACATCCGAAAAGACATCGAAGACTACGGCTTGCTCAAGCTCACTGCTGCCGGAAAGCGCTTCATCAAGGACCCCAAACCCTTCATGATTGTGGAAGACAGGGAATTTAAGGACGACTTCTTTGACGAAGGGCGCGAAGGTGGGGCTGGAGCGCTCGACCCACAGCTCTTCAGCATGTTGAAGGAGCTGCGGCTTGACCTCTCGAAGAAGCTCAGAGTCCCACCCTATGTTATTTTCATGGACCAGAGCCTGGAGCAGATGGCCACCATGTATCCTGTCAATGATACCGAACTGCAGTCGATTCAGGGAGTAGGGGCTGGAAAGTCGAAGCGATATGGAAAGCCTTTCCTCCAACTCATCAAGAAGTATTGCGAGGAAAATAATGTAGAGCGTCCTGAAGAGCTCAGAGTGCGTACCGTGGCCAAGCGCAGCATCATGAAGGTGAGAATCATACAGAGTATAGACCGCGAGGTGCCGCTCGACGATATTGCCAATGCACTTGGATTAGAGTTGGACGAGCTGCTCGACAAGATTGAGGAAATCGTGTACAGCGGTGTTAAACTCAACATCGACTACTTCCTGGATGAGGTGATGGATGAGGACCATATCAACGATATCTATGACTATTTCATGGAGAGCGATACCGATAGTTTGGATGCCGCGGTGGACGAGATAGGCGACACCAGCTCGGATGAGGAGATCCGGCTTGTGCGAATCAAGTTCCTCTCCGAAATGGCTAATTGATAACTGGTGACAATAGGGGGGGGAGCCTGCTTCCGCCCCTTATAGTCTTGTTGGGCGTAGCGTGTGCACTTATGCGAACAGGCCTCCCTCCTTTATGAGCTGACGGAGGGAGGTGGAAGGTTTAAAAAGTGTCTTGAGGTAGGGGAGTAGTGACTTTACCTGCTTTGAGATGTGGTGGTGAAGCCCGCCAGAGGGCGCGTTAAATACAATTAAATGGCTGAGAAAAACTATCCATTCCTTTACTACGTGGATTTTTATTGGTAAATTTGCACGCAATAAATTTCTTAGGTACAATATGGCATCATTTGTTGCAGACAAAATCATTATGGACGGTCTGACCTTTGACGACGTCCTGCTTATTCCTGCTTATTCTGAAGTGTTGCCCCGTGAGGTCGAGTTGAAAACCATGTTCACCCGCCACATTGGGCTGAATATTCCTTTCGTGACAGCTGCTATGGACACTGTTACCGAATCGTCGATGGCCATTGCTATCGCTCGGGAGGGTGGTATTGGAGTGATACACAAGAATATGACCATTGATGAGCAGGCACGCCAAGTGGCCATCGTGAAGCGTGCCGAGAATGGAATGATTTATGACCCGGTGACAATACTCCGCGGTCGCACAGTGCAGGATGCGCTCAACATGATGCACGACTATCACATTGGCGGCATCCCCGTGGTAGATGAGGAAGACCATCTCGTGGGTATCGTCACCAACAGGGATCTGCGTTTCGAACGTCACCTTGACAAGAAGATTGACGAGGTGATGACGAAAGAAAACTTGGTCACCACACATCAGCAGACAGACCTTGTGGCTGCTGCCCAGATACTGCAAGAGAACAAGATTGAGAAGCTGCCGGTGGTAGACAAGGATAATCACTTGATAGGACTGATAACCTACAAGGATATTACTAAGGCTAAGGACAAGCCCTTTGCTTGTAAGGACGATAAGGGCCGGTTGCGTGTGGCTGCCGGCGTGGGAGTGACGGTTGACACGCTCGAGCGTGCTCAGGCACTCGTCGATGCTGGTGTTGATGCCATTGTCATTGACACTGCTCATGGCCATTCCAAGGGCGTCGTGGAGAAGTTGCATGCCGTGAAGAATGCCTTCCCTCAAATCGATGTCGTTGTGGGCAATGTGGCTACAGGCGAGGCTGCAAAATATCTTGTTGACAATGGTGCCGATGCCGTAAAGGTGGGCATTGGACCGGGCTCTATCTGCACCACACGTGTTGTGGCCGGTGTGGGCGTTCCTCAGCTCTCGGCTGTCTATGATGTGTATTCGGCCCTCAAGGGAACAGGAGTGCCTCTTATCGCTGACGGTGGCCTTCGCTACAGCGGTGACATTGTCAAGGCTCTTGCTGCCGGCGGCAGCGCTGTCATGGTGGGCTCGCTTGTTGCAGGTACCGAGGAAAGTCCTGGTGAAACCATCATCTTCAATGGCCGTAAGTTCAAGAGCTATCGTGGTATGGGCTCGTTGGAAGCTATGGAGCAGAAGAATGGCTCACGCGACCGCTACTTCCAAAACAACATCACGGATGCTAAGAAGCTCGTGCCGGAAGGTATCGCCGGCCGTGTGCCTTACAAGGGCACGGTGCAGGAGGTTGTCTACCAGCTTGTGGGAGGTCTGCGCTCTGGTATGGGTTATTGCGGCGCGGGTACCATCGAAAAGCTGCATGATGCCAAGTTTGCGCGCATTACCAATGCGGGTGTCTTGGAGAGTCATCCCCACGACATAACCATTACGAGTGAAGCTCCTAACTATAGTCGACCAGAGTAAGTATGCTTAGAAGTGGCTGTACGACGTTGAGGTCTCACAGCTACTGCCAATAATGGACAATGAATCAGAAGACCCTGGATATGAAACAACTGCTGCTCGTGTGCGCACTGTCGCTTTTCGCTGGTGGAGCGTATGCTCAGGACGATCCTGTGATAATGACCGTCGCCGGCCAGCCGGTATTGCGCTCTGAGTTTGAGTATTCCTACAATAAGAATAATTCAGAAGGAGTCATCGACAAGAAATCGGTAAACGACTACGTCGACCTTTTCATCAATTACAAGCTGAAGGTGAAGGCGGCAGAAGATGCCCATCTCGACACCTTAGCCTCTTATCAGAAGGAGTTTGCCTCCTATCGTGACAAGCAGATTCGTCCTTCGATGATTAATGATGCGGATGTGGAGCAGGAGGCCTATAGGTTGTATAGTGAGGCAAAGCACCGTATCGACTCCATGGGAGGAATGGTGAAGCCGGCACATATCTTCCTGCTTGTGAAGCAGAAGGCCTCTGCTGAGGAGGATGAGGCTGTGCATCAGCGTATCGATTCCATTTATAATGTGTTGCAGCACGGAGGTAATTTCGCTGAGTTGGCCCGGAAGTATTCTGATGATAAAGGCTCTGCCGCTAATGGCGGCGAGCTTCCCTGGTTAGTGAAGGGACAGACACTGAAGGAGTTCGAACAGACGGCTTATAGTCTGAAGAAGGGCGAGATGAGCAAACCGTTCCGAACCGCTGTGGGCTATCACATCATGCTGCTGAAAGATAAGGCCGGTTATTTCCCCTATGATTCAGTAAGGGCCAATATCATTCGTTACATCGACCAGCGGGGAGTGCGCGAAAGTATCATTGACCATAAGTTGGACTCTTTAGCCAAGGTTAAAGGTTCTACGCCCGACAAGGTGCTCGCCCAAAAGCGAGAGGCCATGGAGGAGAAGGACCCCAACTTGAAGTACCTTATCCGTGAGTATCACGACGGCCTTTTGCTTTATGAGGTTAGTAACCGGGAAGTGTGGGCGAAAGCAGCCAACGATGAGCCCGGGCTGAAGGACTTCTTCCGTAAGAACAGGAAGCAGTATAAGTGGGATGCTCCCCGGTTCAAGGGAGTGGCCTATTCCGCACATAAGGCTGAGGATGTTGAGGCTGTGAAGAAAGCTCTTCGGGGCGTGCCTTTCGAGAAATGGGCCGATGTGCTCCGCACGACGTTTAATAACGACAGTGTACTGCGCATACATGCCGAAAAGGGCATCTTCAAGGAAGGCGACAATGCACTGGTTGACAAAGAGGTGTTTGGAAAGGACACTGTAGTGCGGGCCGAGAAGGACTATCCTTATAGTGCCATTTACGGGAAGAAGTTGAAAAAGCCTGAAGACTACGACGATGTGCGCGCTCAGGTGGTAGCCGACTATCAGGATGCACTCGAGAAGCAATGGGTGGCCGGCTTGAGAAAGAAATACGCCGTCACGGTCGACAAGGCGGTCCTTGCCACGGTAAACAAGCACTGACATTTTCTTCAGTCCTGGGACTGACAATCTTCTAAATAAGACATCTCATGTATAAAGGTTATAGGATATTTGCTATCTTCCTCGCAGCGATGCTGCTGTTGGGGATTACAGCCAAGGCTGCCGGAGGCATGGCTGCCGATGACCCTGTTAAGAAGGCCTCGGTCGACTCTGTGGCCCCCGAGAACAGCGTTATTGACGAGGTGATATGGGTTGTGGGCGATGAGCCCATTCTGAAATCCGATGTCGAGGCCATGCGTCTGCAAGGTGAGGCCGAGGGCGTGAAGTTCCGCGGCAATCCTGATTTTTCCATTCCTGAACAGCTGGCAGTCCAGAAATTGTTTGTCCATCAGGCCCAGCTTGACTCCATTCAGGTTTCGGAGTCTGATGTGGCTGCACGTGTTGACGAGCAGATTAACCGGTGGATACAGTTGGCTGGCTCGAAAGAGAAGCTGGAGGAATGGCGTGGGCAGAGCGTGGCCGAGATGAGGTCGTCGCTGCATGATGACTTCAAGAATACGTTGCTCGTGCAGAATATGCGCAGGGAACTGGTGAAGGACGTCAAGGTCACCCCGTCCGACGTGCGCCGTTATTTCAGCAATATGCCCAAGGACAGCATCCCCATGGTACCTACAGAGGTGGAGGTGGAGATTATTACGCGCCAGCCGAAGATATCCCAAAGTGAAATCAATAGGGTGAAGGACCAGCTGCGCGATTTCACCAGACGAGTGACGAGTGGTGAGACTACCTTCGCGACGCTCGCCCGTCTGTATTCAGAAGACCCGGTATCGGCCTTGCAAGGTGGCGAGATGGACTATATGAGCCGTGGCATGCTTGACCCTGCTTTTGCCAACGTGGCTTTCAATCTCACCGACCCCAAAAAGATATCGAAGATTGTGGAGACCGAGTTCGGCTACCATATCATTCAGTTGGTCGACAAGCGAGGCGACAAGATAAAAGTGCGCCACATCCTGCTCCGGCCTAAAGTGACACAGCTGGAAATCGACTCGGCCTGCACGCGTTTGGACTCTATCGCTGCCGACATCCGTAAAGGAAAGTTCTCCTTCGAGGATGCTGCCACCTACGTGTCCGACGATAAGGATACGCGGAGCAATCATGGACTGATGGCCTACACCGACGTTGCTAACCAGAGTCTCACCTCGCGCTTTCAGATGAAGGACCTGCCAACCGAGATTCAGCGCCAGGTGGCCACGATGAAAGTGGGTGAGATATCCAAGGCCTTCAGCATGATTAACAACAAGGGCAAGACGGTGGCTGCCATTATTAAGCTCAAGGATAAGATTCCGGCCCACAAGGCGACCATCACAGAGGATTATCAGGTGATGAAGAACCTTGTGCTCGAGAAGGAGCGCGAGAAAGTGATTAACGACTGGATTGTGGAAAAGATAAAGCACACCTATGTAAGTATGAAACCCCGTTACAGACAGGGACAATACGAATATCAAGGTTGGGTGAAATGACAGCGAGTAGGAAGTCTAACTTGCTCGGCGGGCATAGAATTGTGTTCTTGGCAGTTCTATGCCTGCTTGGGCTAAGTGTGTTTGCCGCACAGAAGCACCGTAAGGCCGCCAAGCCCGCAGACGAGCGCATCTACCTCATACATGCTGATGAATTGAAGTTTGATATGTATGGTACGAATCCCGATGCCCAGATTGTCAAAGGCCATGTGGCCTTTCGCCATAAGGGAGCTCATCTCACCTGCGACAGCGCATTCTTCTATCAGGCTTCCAATTCGGTCAAGGCCTTTGGACACGTCCATTTCATTCAGGGTGATACGCTCTCACTCTCCTGCGACCATGCATTCTACGACGGGCAACAGCAGATGATGGAGGCTCGGAAGAACGTATGGCTGCACCACCGCAAGCAGACACTCAACACCGACAGCCTGAATTACGATAGGCTCTACAATTATGCCTACTTCTTCGAGGGCGGTGTACTTGTCGACGGGAAGAACCGCTTGAAGTCGGATTGGGGGCAGTACAACCTGAAGTCGAAGGAGGCCGTGTTCTACTACAGTGTGGAACTTAAGAATGGCAAGGACCATATCTACACCGATACCCTCTATTACGATACCCGAAAGTCGATGGCTCACCTTTTGGGTCCTTCCCGCATCCTGTCGGGAAAGAGCACCGTCAAGACTACAAACGGCTATTATGATACCCACTCCGATCGTGCCCGGCTCTTCGGACGCTCTACCGTGGTGGATGGCGACAAGACGATTGTGGGTGACAGTCTCTTCTATAAGAAGGAGGATATGAGCGAGGGCTTCGGAAATGTGGTGTATGTTGACAAGAAGCAGAAGAATACCCTGCATTGTGGCTATCTTCGGTACAACGAAAAGACGGGCTATGGCTATGCTACCAAGCGGGTGCTGGTGAAGGACTATTCGCAGAAGGACACGCTCTATCTGCATGCCGACACCCTGAAGCTCTACACCTATAATATAAATACCGACTCCGTCTACCGCGTGGGCCATGCTTATCCCCATGTCCGGGCTTACCGCAACGATATTCAGGCCGTGTGCGATTCGCTGGTGTTCTCCTCGCTCGACTCTTGCATGACGATGTACCGTGACCCCATTGTATGGAATGCCAACCGGCAACTGTTAGGCGAGAGGATTCTTGTGTTCATGGGCGACAGCACCGTGCGCGAAGCCCGCGTCATAGGGCAGGCACTGTCTATTGAGCAGGTGGACGAGAAGGATCATTTCAATCAGATATCCTCCCGACAGATGTTTGCCTTCTTCGAGGAGGGCAATCTAAGGCGGAGTGTAGCAACGGGCAACGTGAGAGTCATCTATTTTCCGCAGGACGACAAGGATAGCTCGCTCATTGGACTGAACTACACCGAAACCGATTCCATGAGGATGTATTTCTCGCCTCAGCGCCAACTCCAGAAGATATGGTCGGACAAGGCCGACAATATTATCTACCCGATGACACAGATACCCCCCACGAGATACAAACTCGATGCATTTGCCTGGTTCGACAGCATCCGACCGCGCAACAAGGATGACATCTTCGTCTGGCGTGGAAAGAGTGAGGGCGAGAAGCTGAAGAAGATAGAACGCCATGCGGCTCCCCTGCAGCAGTTGGGCTCCGGAGGAGGTGCGCAGTGACCGGCTTTTTTAAGACGCAACGCCCTAAGGGCTTCCGCCACAGCTACATCTATTATGATGAGCACCGTCAGGTGGTAGAGGATGCTGAGCGCAGGGCACGTGAGTCGTCAGCCGGCGGTTCAGTATCCCAAGAGGCGGAAAGTCGTGGAGCTATCCATGCCGCATTCAAGTCGTCGCTGCAGCGGCGAAGGCGCGTCGGGATGGCAGCTTGGAAGATGACAGGCCATATGGGGTGCCTGCTTCTGCTCCTACTCATCATCTCCGCACTTTATGTCCTCTTCGGCTGATGCTTATAGGTCGCCTGAACTTCCTGGCAAGGTGCTTGAGAAGAGAGATAATGGTTTAATGTACTTAACATCCCACATATAAATTCTATGAGTGACATCATTCAGCTTTTACCCGATTCAGTAGCCAATCAGATAGCAGCGGGCGAGGTGATTCAGCGCCCTGCCAGTGTTGTGAAAGAACTGGTGGAGAACTCTGTCGATGCCGGTGCCACACATATCGATGTGCTGATTGTCGATGCTGGTCGCACCTCCATACAGGTCATCGACGATGGCAAGGGTATGTCGGAGACCGACGCACGCCTCTCCTTCGAGCGTCACGCTACTTCGAAAATCCGTCAGGCCGACGACCTCTTCTCCCTGCATACCATGGGATTCCGCGGTGAGGCACTGCCCTCCATCGCTGCCGTGGCCCAGGTGGAACTGCGCACGCGCACGGCAGACGATGAAATAGGCACTCATTTGTCCATAAGTGCTTCCCGGTTTAAGGGGCAGGAGCCGTGCTCTTGTCAGCAGGGGAGCAACTTCTTGGTGGAGAACCTTTTCTTCAATGTCCCTGCAAGGCGAAAGTTTCTCAAGTCGAACGCCACCGAGCTCAGCAATATTCTGGCTGCCTTCGAGCGCATCGTGCTGGTTTATCCCTCCATCTCGTTCACGCTCCGGAGCAATGGGGTGGAGCTCTTCAACCTGCGTCAGGGCTCGCAGATGCAGCGCATCGTGGAGGTCTTCGGTAAGAAAATCAACTCCGACCTGCTCCCCCTGAAAGTCGACACGACCATGTGCCGCATCAATGGCTATGTGGGCAAGCCGGAGTCGGCCCGCAAGAAGGGTGCCCACCAGTATTTCTTTGTCAATGGGCGCTTCATGCGTCATCCCTACTTCAACAAGGCAGTGATGTCGGCCTTCGATCGTCTGGTGCCTCAAGGCGAGCAGGTGCCTTATTTCATCTATTTCGACGTGGCCCCCGATTCAATCGACGTCAACATCCATCCCACGAAGACTGAAATAAAGTTCGACAATGAGCAGGCCATTTGGCAGATTCTCTCGGCGGCTGTAAGGGAGAGCATCGGACTCTACAACGATGTGCCATCCATCGATTTCGATACGGAGGGCAAACCCGATATCCCAGTCTTCAATCCGAGTCCCGCACACATGCAGGCACCCAAGGTGGAGTACAACCCACAGTACAATCCTTTTAAGGACTCGCCCCATGTTCCCGACACGAAGGCTCCTGCCGGCTGGGAGGAACTCTACGCCGGGCAGAGCAAGCCGGATCCCATCGAAGAGCAGACGCTCTTTGAGGAGGAACAGACGGAACCTGCGAGTCAGCAGGGTGAGAGTATCATCGCTGAGAAGTCGCCTATGCACTATCAGTATAAGGGAAAATATATTATGACAGCCGTGAAGTCGGGACTGATGATTATCGATCAGCACCGCGCCCATGTCCGCATTCTCTATGAGCAGTATTTAAGCAAGGTGCCTGGCCGCATGTCGTCTCAGAAAGAGATGTTCCCCGAGGTCATCCATTTCTCACCTTCCGAGCAGGTGCTCTTGGGAAAGATGGAGGAAGAACTGAAGCTGATGGGCTTCGACCTTACGGATTTGGGCAAGGGCGACTATTCGGTGAATGGCGTCCCGGCCGGACTCGATGGGCTTAATCCGGCCTCTATCGTGCGCGACATGGTGGATTCGGCACGTGACAGCGAGGCTTCGGGTGCAGAGGAGATCCGTAAGTCGATGGCACTCAGTTTGGCGCGGAACGCAGCCATTCCCCAGGGGCAGGTACTTGACAATAACGAGATGGAAGACCTCATCAACCGGCTTTTCGCTTGTAGTAATCCTAACTATTCCCCGGATGGAAGCCCAATCCTGTGCATACTTCGACAGCAGGAGATAGAGCATCTGCTCTCCTAACATCAGACGCTTCTTTGGCTATCCTTCCACCAGTTGAACTTGTGCGGGTGGATGGATAGAGCGGGCGGCGCCTGGAGGATGACATCTTGCACCCTGCCATGCGCCGCGCTGTCACGTTCGTGACAGCACCATGTCACGTTCGTGGCAGGACTGTGTCACGTTCGTGGCAGCACCGTATCACGTTCGTGGCAGGACCGTATCACGTTCGTGGCAGGACTCTCATTGTGGCCCCTCTGGCGCTTAACGTACAAATGTCCGTTATTACCATTCCAAGGCTCCGGTTTTAACCCTCTACCCCCTCAATTATTGCCCGACAAGGCTTTAATTTTGTTAAATTTTATATTTTCTGTTGAAAAAGTCCATTTGTATCAATAATATTATTAACTTTGCACTCGATTAGCTGTGGTAAGACAAGCTTGATGGAAGTTATTGATTTAATATAAATAAGGTTATGAAAAAATTATTCGTTATTTTGGCATTAGCCGGCGTGTCCCTCGGAGCAGCTGCTCAGGAGACTAACGCAGATCCGACGCTGAAGTACAGTGTCGCAACAAATTCATTCTGGTCCAACTGGTTTATCCAGGCTGGTGTGGATTGGAACGCATGGTACTCTGGTCAGGAGCATGGTCAGGGTCTTGCAAGAAGCCCCTTCAAGGACTTCCGTGCCAATCCTGCTGCTTCTGTTGCTATCGGTAAGTGGTTCACTCCCGGTCTCGGACTCCGCACAAAGCTGCAGGGCATTTGGGGTCATCAGGTGAACAACGACGTAAAGGACGGTAACTTCAACAGCTACTGGATTGCCAATGAGCATATCCTGTTCAACCTCAGCAACATGCTCTGTGGTTACAATCCTACCCGTGTATGGAACTTCATTCCCTTCGTTGGTGGTGGTGTAGGCCGTTCGATGACTCACAACTACTATGCTACTGGCCTTAGCGCTGGTATCTTGAATGAGTTCCGTCTTAGCCGTCATGTAGCCCTCAACCTCGAACTCGGTTGGAACCGCTACGAGGGTGACCTCGATGGTTATGACTATGCCAAGCATCCTAACCGCGGTTGGGACTCTCACGACAACAACCTCTACGCTGAGCTTGGTCTGACCTTCAACCTCGGCAAGGCTACATGGGATAAGGTACCCGATGTGGACGCTATCAAGGCTCTCTCGCAGTCTCAGATCGATGCCCTCAACGCACAGCTCAACGATGCTAACGCTGAGAACGCTCGCCTGAAGAATCTGCTGGCTAACCAGAAGCCCGCTCAGTCGGTGAAGGAATTCGTCAACACTCCTGTTTCTGTCTTCTTCAACCTCAACAAGACCAACATCGCTTCTCAGAAGGATCTCGTCAACGTGAAGGCTGTTGCTAAGTACGCTAAGGAGAACGGTTCCAAGCTGCAGGTGGACGGCTATGCTGACAGCGCTACCGGTAAGGCTGCTCACAACCAGTGGCTGTCTGAGGAGCGTGCTAAGACCGTTGCCAACGAGCTCGTTAAGATGGGCGTGAGCCGCGACAACATCACTACTACCGGTCACGGTGGTGTGGATGAGCTGTCTCCTATCTCGTTCAACCGTCGCGCTACTGTGAAGGTTGCTGAGTAAGCTCACCTCGACAAGAGATATTAAAGAGGGGATGTCCTGAGCGGCATCCCCTTTTTATTTTAAAAAAGTGCCCTTTTCCTTTGGTGGGCTCAACTTATTGCGTTAACTTTGCATTCGCTAAGCATATGAGGGCGTTTAGCTCAGTTGGTTTAGAGCATCTGCCTTACAAGCAGAGGGTCGGCGGTTCGAATCCGTCAACGCCCACTTTGGGGTGT